>JAZNYY010000037.1:0-5864 GCA_045594645.1 Candidatus Fimenecus sp. | reverse complement strand
AATGGCTCTTTACCTGTGAACTTTTTAACTGCTTCCTGAACTGCGGGAATTCTTGAAGACACGCCAACCATAAGGATTTTGTTAAGCTCTGATGCCTGAAGTCGTGAGTCTGAAAGTGCCTGACGAACGGGTCCCATTGTTGCTTCAACAAGGTCTGCAGTCATCTCGTTAAACTTTGCTCTTGTGAGAGTTGTTTCAAGGTGCTTGGGTCCTGTTGCATCTGCTGTGATGAATGGAAGGCTAATCTGTGATGTTGTTACGCCTGAAAGCTCAATCTTTGCTTTTTCTGCTGCTTCTTTAAGTCTCTGCATAGCCATCTTATCACCACGAAGGTCGATGCCCTGCTCTTTCTTGAACTCGTCAGCGAGCCAGTCGATAATCTTCTGGTCAAAGTCATCACCGCCAAGACGGTTGTTACCTGCAGTTGCGAGAACTTCTTGAACACCGTCGCCCATTTCGATAATTGATACATCGAATGTACCGCCACCAAGGTCATAAACCATAACCTTCTGGTCGTCTTCTTTATCTACGCCATAAGCAAGAGCTGCTGCTGTGGGCTCGTTGATAATTCTCTTAACCTCAAGACCTGCAATTTTACCTGCATCCTTTGTAGCCTGACGCTGTGCGTCTGTGAAATATGCGGGAACTGTGATAACTGCTTCTGTTACGGGAGCACCGATATAAGCCTCAGCATCAGATTTAAGCTTTTGAAGAATCATTGCTGAAATCTCTTGAGGAGTGAAATCCTTACCGTCGATGTTCACTTTATAGTTGCTACCCATATGTCTTTTGATTGATGCAACTGTTTTGTCGGGGTTTGTGATAGCCTGTCTTTTTGCTACCTGACCAACCATTCTTTCACCTGTTTTTGAGAATGCTACAACTGATGGAGTTGTTCTTGCACCCTCTGCGTTAGCGATAACTACAGGCTCGCCACCCTCGATTACTGCTACGCATGAGTTTGTTGTACCTAAGTCGATACCGATTACCTTTGCCATAATTTATTCCTCCTAAATGGATATATACTAAATATTATTAACTGATTACTCAGTTGACTACCTTAACTACTGCGGGGCGGATTACTCTGTCGCCCATTTTGTATCCTGTTGAGAACACATCTGAAATGCTGTTTTCGGGTAAATTCTCGTCTTCACCGTGCATTACTGCGTTGTGAATGTTGGGGTCGAATTCTTCACCTTTTTCGCCGAAAGCTTCAACGCCAAGCTTTTTAAGGGTTTCACCGTACTGATTGAAAATCATTTCAATGCCTTTTTTAAATGAGTCAAGGTCAGTAGCCTCGCCACTCATTGCACGCATAAAGTTATCATACACGGGTAAAAATTCGCCGATTGTTGAGGCTTTTGTATCGCCGTATGCCTGTTCTTTTTCTTTTTGCGAGCGTTTACGGAAGTTATCATACTCTGCCATAACGCGAAGAAGTCTGTCGTGCTCTGCGGCAAGCTCTTCTGTGAGCTTTTCTTCTGCTGTAGGCTCTGCTACCTCTTCTGCCACTTCTTCAAAAACTTCTTCGGGCTGAAGATTTTCTTTTTCTGCCATGTCAATCCTCCAAGGTGTCGGACATTATGCTGCCGACGATTTCTGTTAAGTATTTTAAGCTCGGAATGAGCCTTGCATAATCAATTCGTGTTGGTCCTATTAGACCTAAAGTGCCACTATCCTTACCGCCAACCGCGTAATGTGAGAAAATCACGCTTGAATCCTGCAACTCGCGGTATAAATTTTCTTTACCAATCAGCACATTTGCATCTGCGCCCGATTTATGATTTGAAAAGAGATTTGTGAGAGGCTCACCTCGTCTTAAAAACTCCATCAATTCATATGCGTTGGGATAATCTGTATAATTAAGCAAATTCGACTGACCTTCTAAAAGCAACTGTGTTTGCTCGGTAAGCTGTGCCAAATCAGAAAGTGTTACGAGCAAGGGCGAAATCGCCAATGATTTGCTGCCGAGTGAAAGTGCAAGAGTCTGAATAAGTGCTATGCTAACTTCGCTTGCGGATTTGCCGATAAAGTGCTGGGACACTATATTATAAAATGTTTCGATTAATTCGAGGCTTAATGCGGTGTCTGTTCTGCAAACTCGGCTTTTGAGAATACCCGATGAGGAAAGCATTACCATCATTGCGGTGTGCGTGCCAAGTGGAACTAATTCTACCCTGCGTATTACCGCATTGGTGTCACTCGGTGTTGTTGAAACAACCGCGCAGTTTGTAAGCTCTGCTAACACCTGACCTGCCTGCTCTAAAATCTGCTGGGGCTCACCGCCTGCATCAGAAAGACGAGCTTCAATAAGTCTTTTTTCGTTTAAGGGCAATTCGTAACGGTTCATCAGTTTATCTACATAATAGCGATAGCCGAGCTGTGATGGAATTCGCCCTGCGGAAGTATGGGGCTGGTCAAGAAAGCCTAAACGCGAAAGCTCTGCCATTTCGTTACGGATTGTGGCAGATGATACGGGGATACAAGAAAACTCAAGCAAGGTTTTTGAGCCCACGGGCTCGCCCGTTGCAATATAGCGCTCTACTATTGCGGCAAGGATTTTTTCTTTTCTCTCGCTGAGTTGCATCTCATCACCCCTTTTTGTGCAGTTTAGCACTCTCGCGATTAGAGTGCTAACTCTGTTATATAATATACATTGTTTCATAAAAAATGTCAAGGAAATAATTGTAAATAAATTGTTAAGAACGAAAAAACATTCAACTAAGTTTACCTTATGGCAAGTGAAGTTGTGTAAATACAGTGAAGTTACTGTGTAGTGAAGCAGAAGCACCGACCGAGCCGGTTGGCAAGACAATCCATCCCTACAAAAATCACCATTTTAACGAGATATAAAAAATTAAAAAGAAATCGACAAATTCAAATTCGTTTCACAAAAAATGGCGGGAGCAAGCTCCCGCCATAGATTGTTATTTGATTAAAGGTTTAACACTGAACTTGCGATTGCGAAATAGATAAGAAGTGTTACGGCATCTACGATTGTTGAAATAAACGGACTTGACATAACCGCAGGGTCAAAGCCGATTTTCTTTGCAATTACGGGAAGAATTGAGCCCACAATCTTTGCAAACATAACAGCCGCAACCATTGTAACGCTTACAACGAATGCCACCCACACGCCAACCTGGTCAATAAGCCAAAGCTTAAAGAAGTTTACTATTGCTAAAACAATTCCGCAGACAAATGAAATGCGGAATTCTTTAAAAACAACCTTAAAGGTATCGCGGAATTCTATATCGCCCAATGACAGACCACGGATAATTGTCGCCGAGGACTGTGCGCCACAGTTACCGCAAGTACCCGTAAGCATTGGGATATACGCAGTAAGCGCAACGCAGGCTGTGAGCGCACCCTCGAAGTGATTGATAATCTTTTGTGTAAAGGTCGCAGAAATCATTAAAAGCATAAGCCACGGAATACGCTTTTTAAAGCTTTCAAAAACGCCCATTTTAAGATAAGGCTTATCGGTGGGTGTAATACCAGCCATCAACTCGATATCCTCTGTAATTTCTTCCTGCATAACATCGATAGCATCGTCAACGGTGATAATGCCGACAAGACGGTCTTCGCGGTCAACTACAGGAAGTGCCAGAAGGTCATATTTTTCGAAAAGGTCAGCAACGATTTCTTTATCCTCGCGAGTATTTACAGATATAACATTATCTTCCATTATCTCACGGATTTCTGCATTTTCGTCAGAAAGAAGCAAATCCTTTGCGGTTACAACGCCCACAAGCTTGCGTTTTTCGTCAGTTACATAGCAGGTGTAGATTGTTTCTTTATCAACACCAGTTCTGCGAATTCTTGTAAAAGCATCGGCAACGGTCATTGAGCGTTTCAAGTCAACATACTCAATAGTCATAAGGCTACCCGCAGAATCCTCGGGATATTTTAATATTTCGTTGATACTTTTTCTCGTATCGGGGTCAGTATGACGAAGAATACGCTTAACAAGTGTTGCAGGCATTTCTTCGATAAGGTCAACGGCATCATCAACATAAAGTTCATCAAGAACTTCGCGAAGCTCAGAGTCACTGAAGGCGCGAATAAGCTGTTCTTGATATTCGGGCTCCATATTAACAAAAACTTCAGCCGCCAATTCTTTATTAAGCAAGCGGTATATAAGAGTCAGGTCGCGTTCGTCAAGCTCCATAAAAAGCTCAGCTATATCCTGCTCGTTCATTTCGTCAAGTAATTCTTTGAGCTGCTGCCACTTTTTACGGTGCAGAAGCTCAGTTAAAAGCTCATGAGTTTCCATACATTTCACAACTCCTTTTTATAATTTAGGTTTGTGAAACACGGCGAGTATTTTAAAACTTGCGGACAGTTACCTGTTCCGCGGTAATACTCGGAGGTTTCGCGTTTGTACTTCGGTGCGTGTCCACTCGTTTTCACTCCTTTATGCTAAAATTCTTCTAAAATAAAAAATCTGCAATTTGCCGAACGCAAAATGCAGTCAAAATTACCACACTTTTTCGTTCAAGCTTTAGCTTCGCAGGGCGATGAAATTACATTAAGTCACACCTTAATACGATATGACCTGCTGACCTGCTAATAGTGTCTCCACCATTTCGCGGCAGTAATCCGTATCCCTATGGTAGCCTTACCTACCGAAAAGGTTATTACAATATTCTTTTCTCAAATATTATCACCCCTTAAAAGCAATTTGTCAATAGAAAAATTCAATAAAATATGTCAAAACGCAGTTTTTTAAAATTTAGCATTTTGTACATAATGATTTGGTCGGTTTTGGTAGGTTTTAACAAAGTTTAGTTTTTTGCGTTCATTTTTTGTTAAAAAATGTTTTTTCAATTGAAGAATGATTAATTTTATGCTAAAATAACGGAGTATGTAAAATACTATTTAAAGGAGTGCAAAAAATGAGTTTATCTCAAACAATCAGAAAAGGTGTTGACAATGTTCGCACACATTGGAAAACGCCCATGAAGGGCCGTTATATGCCTTACCGTGAAATCGCTGCATATTCCGGCGGTGGCATCGGTGCTTACATGATTATCACATTAGGTAACGCATGTCTTTTATCTATGGGTAATACACTTATCTCCTCAACACTTGGTGTTGGTGCAACAGATATGTACTTACTCTATGTTATCGCTATTCTCATCAATATTCCTTTCACAGGACTTCGTGCGACAATTATCGATAACACAAGAAACAAAGCCGGCAAATATCGTCCATACATAGTAAGAATGGCTATTCCTTCTGCTATTATTTGTAATCTTATTGTATGGTTCCCTTATGATAAGTTAAGCCTTATAGTTGGCGAAGGTATGATATTCGGCAGAGAAAAAGATTATGTTGCTAAATGTGCAATTATTCTTATTCTAAACATTGCATTAAACTTCATCTATTATTTCTTCTATGACGGATATGAAAATCTTATTCATGTTCTCTCTCCCAACACACAGGAAAGAACTGATGTTCAGGCAATAAAGAGTGTTGTTTACTCTTTTGCTCCTACAATTGTAAACCTTTTCACACCAATTATTGCCCGTAATCTTTTCCACACAAATACAACAGACATTCGTGTTTACAGATTCCTCTACCCTATTCTTGCTGTTTTAGGTGTTCTTCTCTGTATCGTTGTTTATAAATATACTGAAGAAAAAATTGTTCAGGCAAGAACTCACGTTGTTCAGATTAAGTTTATTGATGCTCTCCGTGCAGTTGCAAAGAATAAGTACTTCTGGATTATCTCTCTTGCAGGTTGGATAGGCTTCCTTGAATCAGCTTACGCCAACATTCTTAACTGGCTCTACAACTATGGTGGTGCTTGTAACGGTAATGTTTACGGTCTTGTTGTTACACTCTACGGTAATGCTTCT
>JAZNYY010000036.1:0-18294 GCA_045594645.1 Candidatus Fimenecus sp. | reverse complement strand
ATTACAATATCGCCGTCAAGAATACCTGCCCAAAGCATACTTTCGCCACGAACCTTAAGTGCGAAAAGTGACTTGTCACGAGAAATTCTTCCGTTATAAGGAATATAGCCCTCAATCTGCTCAACTGCCAAAATGGGCATACCCGCAGTAACGGTACCCAAAAGCGGAACACTTGTCACATTTTCAGCCTGACCGAGCACGCGGATTGAACGCTTCAAAAGTGGGTCACGCTCAATATAACCCGCCTCTTCAAGTGCGTCAAGATTAGCCTGAACAGAAGAAGTAGACTTTAACCCCACCGCAGAGCCGATTTCACGAACTGACGGGGGCACACCGCATTGCGAACGCTCGCAAAGGAATTCATAAATTTTTTGTTGTGTATCGTTAATAGGTCGCATAAAATCACCCTTAATTAAACTTTTAACGCAAAAATGCATACTTTTTTCTATATTCTAACACATATTTTCCAAAAAGTAAACATTTGTTCGATAATTTCTTAAAAATTTTTTCAACTTTTTACTTATTCACATTTCTTTTTCGGTTTTTTAAAAGAATATTCATTATTTTTTCATAATTATAGGTTATTATTTAACCGTGCTCAGAAATGAGCATCATACCCCATCCTCAAACAACCCCTCAGACTGATTAATTTCAGTCGGAAAACCGACGGCTCCGCAACCGTCGGTTTTTTCTTGTATAAAATTTACACCTCTGTCAAAAATAACTACAGAGGTGTTTTAATTGAAAAGAATTAGAAATCAAGAAAAAATTAAAAAAGTAATTTATTCTGCCGCTGCCCTTGGCATTTGTGTCGCAACCTTGTTTTCATTCTGGATGGCTAACAAAGACAATAATGGTGTTATGTCCGACGAAAACAGCACAATAACCACAACCGAAACCACCACGAAAGAAGCTCCTGTAAACAACCCCGTAACCAACATTCCCGACGATAGATATGAGACCGAGCCAACCACAAAAGGCAAGGTGAGTGTATATTTTTCATATCCTCTCGGCAACAAGATTGCAAAGGAATATTCAAAGGGCGAAATTGTGAAAAATAAGACTACGGACGATTGGCGCACCCACAACGGCGTTGACATAAACGGTGCAAAAGGTGACCAAGTTAACGCAATATGTGACGGCGAAGTCACAGAAGTCCGCGACGATGCACTTTGGGGAACAGTTGTCACCATTGACCATGGTAACGGAATTACTGCCGACTATTGCGGACTCGAAAAGAATTCAACAGTTCAGCCCGGTGATACGGTTAAAATTAACCAAAAAATAGGTGTGCTCGGTGAAATCCCCCTTGAGAATGCTGACGGAGTTCACCTGCATCTTGAAATCCACCGCGACGGCGTGACCGTATCTCCTGCTGATTATCTCGACAAAAGAATAGAATTCTGACAATTTTTATTGCTAATCACCGCGGAATATGGTAAAATTTCTGCGGTGATACTTATGTCTTGGATATATGTTTTCGATTTAGAAGAAAGAAAAGAATGGACTTGGTGGGAGTTTGAGGGCACTAAAGCCGAACACTGCAAAAAGCCCGAGAGCCGAGCCGCCGCGGCCGCACTTCATTGTATGGGTGTTGAGGATTTGACCTATGAGCCAAACGGCAAGCCTGTTGCGAGAAATTGTTTTGTGAGCATTTCGCACAGCGGTGACCATGTGGCAGTTTGCAGAAATGATTATTATCCTGTGGGCATAGACATCGAAAAAATGACCGAGCGTGATTTTAGCAAAATTGCAAATCGATTTTTCCAAGGAAAAGAATTGGAAAAATTCAACGCAACCCCCATCGCAGAAACCTTTTATGAGATTTGGACACGCAAAGAGGCATACAGCAAAATTCTCGGTACAGGAATTGAAGAAGTCGTAAAAGGCTTTGATGTTTACTCCCTCGCCAATTGCGAATTCAAAACCGATTTCGCCGGGGAATATGCAGTTTCAGTTTGTGAAAAATTTAGATAAAACAAAAAGCGCCTCCCTCTGACGAGGGAGGTGACAAAACGAAGTTTTGACGGAGGGAGAGAAATGAATCCCTCCACCGCTAACGCGGTCCCCCTCCCTTTGACAAGGGAGGCTTTTTATTTTCCCAATATATAATCCACTACCGCTTGCGGTGTGCATTCTGGCAAGTCGATTTCAACTGTCGGCTCAACCATATTTTCAAGGTAATGGGCATCGGAATTGCGAAGATGATTCATTCCCTTTAACAATTCGTGCTTTTCTTCATACTGCGGGATAAACGCTTTGTGGGTAAACTCCGCCGTTGTAAAATTCATTTCGGGGTACATAAATCCCAAAACAGAAAGAACTGAATATGATGCGCGGTCAAGGTGTGCAGGAAAAACTGCACCGTCAAGGCGAGCAACCTCTTTGACCACATCGTCAATGCTTATTCCCGACGCAGTGGTGAGCAAAATTTCTTCTTCGCCTAAAATTCCATCATACTCATTCATAATATATTGTTCCCCGAAGATTTCGGGCTTGTTTTTTATTGGTGGCATTGTGGATTTAACATAATTTGAGAATTCTAACGCTTTTTCGAGTGTAGGGAAAAGGCAAACTGTATGAATTTCCTCTGATGTGCAAAGCTCCATTCCGGGCACAACAGTAATGCCCGCCTCTTCGCCCGCTTTTATTGCGGCGGGGCAGTTAAGGCAGGAGTTGTGGTCGGTGAGGGCGATTATGTCATACCCCAAAAGCTTTGCCATATTCACAAGGTTATATGGGGTCATATCGTTATCGCCACAAGGGGACAAGCACGAATGCAGATGAAAATCATACTTTAATTTCATAAGATTTCACCAAGCTTTGTCGCCATTGTATATGAATTTTCTTCGGTTGCAAGCACAGTAACGCCCTGCATCTCAGCACGAGCCTTTGCGTCATCATCAAGTGGAGCATTTTCAGTAAGCACAATGCAAGCACAATCGGCAAGCACAGCCACAGCCACTGCATTTATGTTGCCCATTACGGTGAACCAACAATCACCGCTCTGTGCTCTGCCCATCACCCAGCTTAATAAGTCGCCACAGTAACCGCCTGTGATTTTGCGGTCGGTGTCGCCCTCAACAAGCACTTTAAGATTAAGTTTTTCAGCTAATTCTTTTACTGTCATATTATTCCTCTTTTGATTCTGAACGGAATGGTTTTGGAATGAAGCTTTCTGCTCCCTCTTTGTCCTTCATCTTAAAAATGCAGTCATTAATATCCGCCTTGCCGATTACAACATCCTCTGCAAAGCAACGGCAAGAGGGCGAGCCACACATTCCGCAGTCGAGCCCCGGTAATGCGTTTTCAAGCTCTTTGATTTCACTCATTTTCTGCATTGCCTCGAATACATTGTCAGCCAATTTCCACGGCGAAGCCTCAAGAGGCTTTTCCCAATGCATTTCTCGTGGAATTGATTCATACTCAAGATGATTGCAGGATACGGGCATATATTTGCGAAGGCGTTGAAGTCTTGCCTTTGCAACGAATGGATTTTCAACGGTCAAGGGGCCGCCTACGCAACCGCCGGAACAAGCGTTAAGCTCAATAAATTCAAGGTCATTAAGCTTTTCGTCCTCTAATTCTTCAAGCACCTTAATTACATTTTCAATGCCGTCAGCCGCTAAATAGCGCTCACGCAGAATTGCGGCGGATTCACCGCCCGAAGATGCCCAGCCGACACCGATAATTCCCGAATCGCTCAAAGACTCAAGCTCGATAATCTTATCCATCTGCTGAACGAGTACAGGATAAATATCTTTAATAGCAAGAACACCGTTTATGTATGAGCCACCATTACAGATTGGCTGTTTAATTGACGAAATTTTCGCTGTGCAGGGTGTAATGAAGAATACGCCGATATCCTCGTCAGAAAGTCCTGTTTCTTCGCGCGCTTTAATTCTTGCAAGTCGCGCCGCCTCTTCCATAGGGGCGTTCAAATCGAGCACATTTTCTATAAGGTTTGGAAAACGCACTCTTATAAGCCTTACAACCGCGGGACAGGCTGAAGAAATCAAGGGTTTTTTCGTTTTATTCATCGAAAGAATAAGACGAGTCGCCTCGCTGACTAACTCTGCGCCCTTTGAAACCTCAAAAACATCGTCAAAGCCCATTCTTTTAAGACCCGTCAGCACATAATCGGGGTCGTCAAGATTATTGAACTGACCATAAAGAGAGGGCGCGGGCAGGGCAATTCTGTATTTATAGTCAAGAATTTCGTTAAGCGAATATTTTTCAGCGTATTTTGCGTGATAGGGACAAATTCTTATACATTCACCACAGTCAACACAACGCTCTGAAATTATATACGCTTTTCCGTTACGAACTCTGATAGCATTAGTGGGACATCGTTTCAAGCAACTTACACAGCCCTTGCACTTATCCGCATCAAGCCGAACGGAATGGAAATAAGTTTCGTTCATATCTGTTTCTCCAATCACTTAATAGAAACAACATCATTCTGCCTCCCTCTGACGAGGGAGGTGTCTGCGTAGCAGACGGAGGGAGAGATAGGGTGCATATAAACCAACTACCCCCCAGTCACTTCGTGACAGCTCCCCTGACAAGGGGAGCCCAAATTAGATATTTTACATTTATAATGTAAACACCTTTAAATACATTGTTGTACCTTCACCAACAACAGAATCAATTTTCATTTCGTCGGTGTATTTTTTAATATTCGGGAGTCCCATACCTGCGCCAAAGCCCAATGAACGCACATTGTCGGGTGCAGTTGAATAACCCTCTTTCATAGCAAGCGAGACATCGGGAATTCCGGGGCCTTGGTCAGCAAGCACCATAGAAATACATTCGGGGGAAATTTCAACATCAATTTCGCCACCGCCCGCGTGAATTACAAGATTAATTTCTGCCTCATAAAGTGCAATTACAACCTTACGCACAATTTCGGGACTAAAGCCCAAATCTTTAAGTGTCTTTTTTACCGAGCCCGAAGCCTCGCCCGCGCGGGTGAAATCGTCACCGGGAACGGTAAAATGAAGCTTGAAGCTGTTCATTTCATTGCGCCTCCTCGAAGGCCCTTTTCGTAAAGCATACCGCAAGAAGCAAACATCGCCTGTTTTGTTGTCATAAGAACAATGTCGCGGTCCTTTGCCAAATCAATAATGCTCTGGTCGGGCTGTTTACCACGAACAAACACAATACATTGCATATCCATCATCTCGGCAGTACGAACAACCTGAGGATTTACAAGTCCCGAAAGAAGAACTGCCTGTTCTTTAACATATGCAAGCACATCGCTCATCATATCACTACCGCAAGCTGTGAACACATCGCGGTCCATAAACTCGTCACCGCAAATAACCTCGGCATCAAGAATTTCTTTGATTTCATAAACTTTCATATTGAACCCTCCGCAAAAAGCAAAGTAATTTTATAGATATTTTATTATACACTATTGATATTTTTTTGACAAGGATATATATTGCTGAATTATCGTGGGTTTGTTTGGTGAAAATGTTAACTAATTATGGCTTCTCCTTGAGGAGAAGCTGTCGCGAAGCGACTGATGAGGTGTAGGATACGAAGTATCCGTTATAAGTTATTTTCCACCTCATCCACCGCAGGCGGTCCCCCTTCCCCTCAAGGGGAAGGCAAAAAAATGGCGGAACCGAAGTTCCGCCATTATGTAATTTGATATACAATTAGAAATTATAAACTGTGTTAACTTCCATTGAGCCTGAACCATCAATAGCCACGCCAACCTTAAGCTTCATTACAGCGTCTGCCTTGTAGCTCATTTCAAGCTTCTTAAGATTTCCGCTGTCATCCATTGTTGCTACGAACAAAATGCTGTAGTATGAAACATTTGCTGATTCAACCTTGATTGCATCTGTCAAGCTACCGATTGCTGTCTGTACCTGTGACTCAGTAATGAAGTCATTTGTTGCCTTGTGCATTGGGTTGCTGTTATCCTTCTGTGGGTCAGCAATGTTTGCAAGTGCAAATGTGTATACATTACCATCAATCTTTACATTTGAAATATCACTTGCTGAAAGCTTCATTGCTTTGAGCATATAATCTTTTTCTTCGTTTGTAAGGTCTGCCATTGTGCCGTCGCTACCATATCTCTGACCTACACCATTTGTAACCTTGATTTTCTTTGTACCGATTCCAAGGAAACCACCAACAACTGAATCAAGAGTTGCCTTTTTATCAACCGCTTGAATTGCGCTGTTAAGAACACTTGTTGCATCGCCGCCGAACATTGTTACCTTGATGCCCTTACCACTCTGATACTGACAAACTCTTTCCATTTCATAGCTACCCTTTGCAGCTTTTGCTGTTGCAGTATTCATTGCGTCTGCTACCAACTTCTTCTGCTCGTCCTTTGACATGCCTGAGTTGCTTGAGCTGTTGTTGTTTGATGAAGAGTTGTTGTTTGATGCATTATCATTTGATGAAGAGTTGTTGTTTGATGCGTCATTGTTTGTAGCATCGTTGTTTGAAGCATCGTTATTTGAAGAATCATTGTTTGATGTATCATCACCAAAAACATCATTCAAATCATCGTTATTATCAGTGTTTGCATTGTCGTTATTTTCAACAACTGCGTTGTTGTTTGCGCCTGCTTCTTCAATAGCCTTGTCAGCCTGAGATTTACCTAAGAATACAACACCGAATGTGAGTGCTGCTGCGAGAACGATAGCCCAGAACTTAGTCCAATTCTGTGACTTCTTCTCTTTTTTCATTGCTTTAATTTCAGCCTGTTCAGGCGTTAAAGTTTTCTTTGCCATTGTTTAAACTCCTTTCACTCTTTCGGAAAAACAATTAATATTTGAAATCGAAGTATGACACTTTGAGTTCGCCTGCACCGCTACCGCCGACGCCAATACCCAATGCCTTAAGTTCCATCGCTTTAACGTCCATTGTATATGAGATGTCATATTTTACAAGTTTGCCGTCAACGATTTCTGCAACTACAAGAATTGACTTGAAATCAACATCAATATCATTAACTGTAACAAGTGAGCCTAAACCTGCGCCTGAAAGTGCACCCTGGATACCCTCGTTAACTTCATCTTTAGTGATAAAGTCATTTGTTACCTTTGAAAGAGCATTACTGCCGTCCTTTTGAGGTCTGTTGCAAGCATTAAGCTGGAACATATATTTGTTACCTTCAACTTTATACTGCTTAACATCGTTCTCAGTAAGTGTTGATGCAATCATAAGGAACTTATCTTTCTGCTTCATTCCTGATTCAGGAAGCTGTCCGTTAACAACATCAGCCTGCATCTTGTTGCCTTCACCTGTAATATCGAGGAAGCCACCTACAACAGAATCTACTGTAGCATTCTTATCAACCATCTGAATAACCTTATCAAGAGTAGACTTACCGCTTACCTCAAGAGGCTTTGTATAATAGCATTCTCTTTCCCACTTATAGCTTGCCTTTGCAGCCTTTGCTGTTGCGTCATTGAGAGCCTTAACAGCGTCTGCCTTTGTAACGCCTGTTGAAGCTGAACCGCTGTCGCCAGAAGGTGTCGAAGCTGAGCCACTGTCACCTGATGGTGTTGAAGCTGAACCGCTGTCACCTGATGGTGTTGAACTTTCGCCACCGAAATCAATTACATCGTCGCCGCCGTCAGTTGACTCGCCACCGCTCTGCTGACCGCCCTGAACTGCTGTACCTGCGGGTACAGTTACGGGTGTGAAAGCGATTGTAGCAAGTGAATAAGCCATTGCGATTGCAAGGAAAAATGCTAATGCTTTTGTAAATGTTCCAAAGAAGAGCTTTCTTTTTGCGGATTTTTTCTCCATCTTAGCCTTAACTTCTTCGGGTGTTAAAACCTTTTTTGCCATTTTAGGTTCCCCTTTCAATGTTATATGTTACATACACACATTTAATTTACACCAAAATAATTAAAATGTCAATGAAAATTTATCTATTTTTCAAAATCTTTTGATAAATTGCACTCATTGGCAAGCCCACAACATTAAAATAGTCGCCCTCAATTGCTCTTATGAATTTTGATGCAAGCCCTTGAATACCGTAAGCCCCCGCTTTGTCGTATGGTTCTGAGGTATTAATATAGGTATTTATTTCTTCATCGGTAAGCTTATAAAACTCTACCTTTGTTTCTTCCGAGAAGGTCATTGAAATACCATTACCGATTGCACATACTCCCGTAAAAACAGAATGTACTCTGCCCGAAAGCCGTTTAATCATATTAAACGCGTCTTCTTTATCTTTCGGTTTGCCGAGAATTTCGCCATCAAGCACCACAACGGTATCCGCGCCAAGCACGGTTTCATCCTCAGCACGCTCTACCGCCATAGCCTTTCTTGCCGCAAGAAAAACAACTGCGTCCTCAGGGCTTGTGCCCGCGGGGATTGTCTCATCGGCATCGGCAACACGAATGGTAAAATCTATGCCCGCATTTTTGAGAATTTCGCTTCTTCTCGGGGATTTTGAAGCAAGAACTAATTTCATATTTTGCCCTCACTTTTAAGTTGATTGATTTTTAAAATCATTGTCTGTGTTTTACTGTCGGGAAGCTCGCCGTTCATCACCATTTCAACGGCTTTTTCGAGAGGATACTTATAAACCTCTAAAAATTCGTCCTCGTCGGGATTTTGCTCGCCGAATTCCAATTCAGTTGCAAGATACATATGAATTATCTCACCGCAATAGCCGGGTGTTGGGTAAAGCTTGCCGAGTGAAACATATTTATTGGCAACTGCGCCGGTTTCCTCTTTAAGCTCGCGTTTGCCCGCTTCAAACGGGTCTTCGCCCTTTTCAAGCTTGCCCGCAGGGAGTTCGGTGACGATTTCCATATAGGGATATCTGAACTGCTTAACAAAATAAAGGTTGTAATCTTTATCAAGAGGAGCAACACAAACTCCGCCGTTGTGCTCAACGATTTCACGCTTTGCAACTGTACCGTTGGGCAAAAGCGCATCATCAACACGCATATTCACGATTTTACCCTTGAATTTGTAATCA
Organism: Candidatus Fimenecus sp.; assembly: GCA_045594645.1. Classification (GTDB taxonomy): domain Bacteria; phylum Bacillota; class Clostridia; order Oscillospirales; family Acutalibacteraceae; genus Fimenecus. Next base: position 9,326 of record JAZNYY010000036.1, on the reverse strand, counting down.
AAGCTGATTTGCTTTTCGGTTAAATCCATAATTTACACTCCGTATTTTTTAATTAGTTCCTTGTAGTGTCTGCCCTTTTCTTCAAAGTTTTTATACTCATTATAGCTTGAAGCGGCGGGCGACAAAATACAAATACCGTCAGTTTTTGTATTCTCATAAGCAGATTTTACTGCTTCTTCAAGATTTTCGGCTTTAATAAGCACCTTTTTTGTGCCGTTAGCGGTCATCATATCAATTATTTTGTGACCTGTGGTCTTTGTGCCGATAATCACACTTAAATCACTGTTTTCAAGGTCAACTGCAAAATCTGTATAGTCGATTCCTCTATCTTTACCGCCGATTATAAGCGTATTTGCCTTGATTGCATTCACCGCGCACATTACCGCATGAGGAATTGTGGCGATACAGTCATTATAGAATGTAATGCCCTTGTGTTTGCCCACATTTTCCATTCTGTGCTCAATGCCCTCAAAGTCATCAATGGCTTTTTTAGCACTTTCAGCAGTTATACCGAATTTTGATGCGGCGGTAAAAGCGTAAAGCACATCATGACGGTTATGCTCACCCGCCAAATGAATATTCTCGATTTCAAAGGGCAAATATGCATCTTTTTCAACTGCAATTGCAGTTGATTTAACCTCATTCAAATCAAGATAAGGCGCAACCCCTTGAGTGCCGTTATATATAAAGGTATTATTTTCGTTCTGATGACGCACAATATTGAGCTTTGCATTCACATAGCCCGTCATTCCGCCCTTGTAGTGTTCAAGGTGCTCCTCGTAAATATTTGTGAGAATTGAAACATCGGGTGAAGAACGCGTAAATTCAAGCTGATGTGAGGATAATTCGATTACAGCGATTTTGTCATCGGTCATTTCTTCAATATAATCAAGCACGGGAAGTCCCATATTGCCCATAAGCTCGCAATTCACACCGCCCGCACAAAGCATTTTGTATGTAAGAGTTGAGGTTGTGGTTTTACCCTTTGAGCCCGTAACACCAATCTTTTTGCAGGGTGCGTATTTCATAAATAAATCCGTCTGGCAAGTCACATATGTGCCGTCGGGAATATCCACATTCACAAATGAAATACCGGGGCTTTTCATTACAATGTCAAATTTACCAAAGTAAGAGAGATAATCTTCACCGCAGTAATACTCAACAAAATTATCATCAATTTTCTGTTCTCTGCCGTCACCGATACCGAGCACTTTTTCGGGCAGATACCTTCTAATATAATTGTATGTGCTTCTACCCTCTCGACCAAAGCCGAGTATCAGCACAGTTTTATCCTTTAAAAATTCAATTATGGGAGGTAACATTTTATAACAGCTCCTATTTTCGCATATATATTGATTATACAATTATCCAAATGAAAAATCAACAGAAACAAAACGACAAATTGGGAGTTTGACGAATTCGTAATGCGAAATTCGTAATTCGCAATTGTTGGTCTGCGACGCGAATTTATATCTCACTAATACAGAACGCAATACTATGTAGGGTCGCTTCATGAAGCGACCGTTCCAAAGGGTGTAATTAAACTACAAACGGGCGATTCGTGAATCGCCCCTACAAGATTACATAACCATATAAACGAGTTATACAAATTCAAATTATTATATTGCACTCGTCAAAAAATATCTTAAAAAACTTATGAAAACATAGTTGCATTGTTTAGGCAATTATGCTATAATTCCTTTAACGCGTTGAAAAATTCTATTGATTTTTCACATAAAACGCACAAATCGGTTATTCAAGGAAAGGGAGGCACGCTTTTATGAAGGCTTATACCTCAAACAACATCAGAAATATTGCTGTGCTTGGCCACGGCGGAAAAGGAAAAACTACTCTTTGTGAAGCAATGCTTTATCTTACAGGCGCTACTGACAGACTCGGTAAGGTTGCAGACGGCAACACAGTTCTTGACTTCGACGCAGAAGAAAAGAGAAGAAAATCATCAGTTTCATCTGCAATGGCAGCTATTGAATGGGACAACACAAAGTTAAATATTATTGACGCTCCCGGTCTTTTCGACTTTGAAAACGGTGCAGCAGAGGCAGTTCGTGCAGCAGAAGCAGTGCTTATCGTTACAAGTGCAGGCTCTGGCGTTGATGTAGGTACAGAAAAAGCATTCAAGGCAGCAGAAAAACGCGGTCTTGCTAAATTCTTTGCTATTACAAAAACAGATTCTGATCACAGAAGCTTCTATAAGACATTTGAGGCTCTTAAAGAAGTTTACGGCAACAAGCTTTGCCCCACAATTATTCCTTATATGGAAGGCAATATCACAAAATCCTATGTTAACCTTATGACAGGTATGGCATATGAATATGACGCAGACGGTAAGGCAACTAAAGTTGCAATGCCCGCTGACCCCGTAATCGAAGAAATGACATCGGCATTTATGGAAGCAGTTGCTACAACCGACGACGAGCTTATGGAAAAATTCTTTGAGGGCGAGGCTTTCACACAGGAAGAAATTCTTAAGGGTCTTTGCACAGGTATTTTTGACGGCTCAATTTACCCCGTTTATGCAGTTTCAGGTCTTACCTGCGCAGGTGTTGACCAGCTTCTTTACAACCTTGCATGGTCAGTTCCCGGTGCATACGGTTATGCAGGCGAAACAGCAAAAACAGAAGATGGTGCAGAAACAATTCTTCCTTGTGACATTAACGGACCTCTCGCTGCAGTTTGCTTTAAGACTGTTGCTGACCCATTCGTTGGTAAGATGTCATTCTTTAAGGTTGTTTCAGGTAAGCTTTCTGCTGATACTCAGGCTTATAATGTTCGCACAGGCGAAACAGAAAAGATGGGTAAAATTGTTACCGTTAAGGGCGGCAAGCAGGAAGACGCTAAAGAGATTATCGCAGGTGATATCGGCGTAGTTACAAAGCTTGCAGGTGTTAAAACAGGTGATACACTATGCGACGCAAAGAACATTGTAATTCTCGATGGCGTTGACGCTCCCAAGCCTTGTCTTTCAATGGCAGTTAATGTTCGTAAAAAGGGCGAAGAAGAAAAGGTTGCACAGGGACTTTTCAGACTTATGGAAGAAGACCCCACAATCTCATTCGCTATCAATAAAGAAACAAAAGAGCAGGTGCTTTCAGGTCTTGGCGAACAGCATCTTGATGTTATCGTTTCAAAGCTTAAGAATAAATTCGGTGTTGAAGTAGACCTCAGCGTACCAAAGGTTGCTTACAGAGAAACAATCCGCAAGTCAGCAGAGGCACAGGGTAAACACAAGAAGCAGTCAGGCGGCCACGGTCAGTTTGGTGATGTACATATCCGCTTTGAGCCCTGCGACAGCGACGAGCTTGTATTCGCTGAAGAAGTATTCGGCGGTGCAGTTCCCAAGAACTTCTTCCCCGCAGTTGAAAAAGGACTTCGTGATTGCGTTCTCAAGGGCGTTCTTGCAGGCTACCCGATGGTTGGCGTTAAGGCTACACTTTATGACGGCTCATACCACCCCGTTGACTCATCAGAAATGGCATTCAAGATGGCAGCTTCTCTTGCTTACAAGGCAGGTATTCCAAAGGCTGACCCCACAATTCTTGAGCCCGTTGGCACACTCGTAGCTCGTATGCCCGATGACAATCTCGGTGATATTATGGGTGACATCACAAAGCGTCGCGGTCGCGTTCTTGGTATGGGACCCGCAGACGAACCCAAGATGCAGGAAATCACAGCCGAAGTTCCAATGGCTGAAATGGGCGACTTCACAACAGTTCTCCGTTCAGTAACAGCAGGTCGTGGCTCATTCTCACTTGAGTTTGCACGCTATGAGCAAGCACCCCAGAACATTGTTGAAAAGGTTATCGCCGACGCAAAGGTTGACGAAGAATAAACAAACAAAAAAGACGGTCGAAAGACCGTCTTTTTTAATGCAAAACGCAAAGTGCAAAGTGCAAAATGCAGAATTGTAGGGTCGATTCACGAATCGAATGTTTGCAATTTTCGGTATTACTAATTCTTCGTGTTGCGACCATTTCGAAGCGAGCATACAAGCTTGTGTAGGGGTCGTCGAGGACGCCAATTTATGATTTATTTAAGTTTTCTCATCTCATCTGTAAAGCCTAAAATATATTCTGGTGAAATATTATAAAAATCACAAAGGGTTTTTAAATCATCAACCGAGATTTGTGCTTTACCATTTTCAATATGAGCATAACCCTGCTGACTTTTGTTAATTACTGCGCCCACCTGCTTTTGAGTTAAGTCATTGTCCGTACGCAAATCTATTAATCTTTGAATGTAAATATTCACTATACTCACCTCAAGAAAACTTTACAACACTCAATAATTGAGTATTGACTTTAACTCAAGATTTGAGTACAATAAAATTAATTTGAGGTGATTTTATGGAAAATAAATGTCCATTTTTTGATACTACACTTACACAATTTTATAATAAAACTCATTGTGGATTATATTATAAAGAAATAGCCGAAGAACATTATATAAAACATTGTCAAAGTGATAATTTCCGCAGATGCCCTTATTTTATAAAACTCTGTGAAAAAGTTTTTGGAGACGATGAAGAAATACTTGAACTACTTAATAAATTAAAAGGACAGACCGATTAAAGTCTGTCCTTGATTATTTTATGGATTAAATTAGTCTACCTTAACTGTCCAGCCGAATGTATCTTCGATTTTGCCGTACTGAATACCTGTGAGGGTATCATAAAGCTTCTGTGTAAGGTCGCCGATTTCAAAGTTGTTGATTTCAACAACCTCGTTTTCATACATAAGTGAGCCAACGGGTGAAATAACCGCTGCCGTACCTGTACCGAACACCTCTTCAAGAGTTCCGTTTCTGCCGGCATCCATAACTGTGTCGATTGCAAGCTTGCCCTCGTTCACCTTATAGCCCCAATTTTTGAGAAGCTCAATACAACTCATTCTTGTAATACCCGGAAGAACAGTACCAACAGTTGCCGCTGTATAAATTTCACCGCCCATTTTGAACATAATGTTCATAGCGCCTACTTCTTCAACATATTTTCTCTCAACACCGTCAAGCCAAAGAACCTGTGAATAGCCAAGCTTATGAGCCTTTTCGCCTGCCGCGATTGATGCCGCATAGTTACCGCCACACTTGATGTATCCTGTTCCGCCCGGTGTTGCACGGACATATTCGTCCTCAACATAAATCTTAACGGGGTTAAGCCCCTCTTCATAATAAGCACCTGAGGGTGAGCAGATTACGATAAACTGATATTTAGCAGAAGCCTTAACGCCCAAAATCGGCTCGGTTGCGATTGTGAAAGGTCTGATATAAAGGCTTGTATCAGGCTCTGCGGGTACCCAATCCTTATCAACTGAAACGAGTGCCTTAACAGCGTCTACGAAATCAGCAACGGGAATTTCGGGTATGCAAAGTCTTTCGTGAGTTGACTGCATTCTCTCTGCATTCTTATCGGGACGGAAAAGTTGTACACTACCGTCTGCACAACGGTAAGCCTTAAGTCCCTCAAAGCATTCCTGCGCATAGTGGAAAACAAGAGCAGACGGGTCAAGAACGAGGGGCTGATAAGGAACAATTCTTGCATCGTGCCAGCCCATACCCTCATCATAGTCCATAATAAACATATGGTCTGTGAAAATATGACCGAAGCCTAAGTTTTTCCAGTCGGGCTTTGCTTTAGGAGCAGTTGTTTTTTCGATTGTGATTTGCATTTGCGAACATCTCCAATATGTGAATAAAATTATAAAACGAATTATTTAGGTCTGTAGTTTGGAACAAGTCTCTTAAGATATGTACGAACTTCTTCGGGATTTAACTCTGCAATAGCCTTGATGTCTTTTTCAAGCTGTTCGTCATCAATTTCAAGAGGCTTTGTAACAAAAATTTTATCGTTACCTGTTTTTTGTCTTTCGTCAAGCTCTTCTTCAAGAGAAAGCTCTTCATAAAGCTTTTCACCGGGACGAAGACCTGTGAACTGAATATCAATATCCTTATAAGGCTCAAAGCCTGAAAGCTTAATAAGATTTTCAGCAAGAGAAACAATCTTAACGGGCTCGCCCATATCAAGAACAAAAATCTCGCCACCCTTTGCAAGTCCGCCTGCCTGAACAACAAGCTGGCTGGCTTCGGGAATTGTCATAAAGTATCTCGTAATATCGGGGTGAGTAACGGTAATAGGTCCGCCGTTTTCAATCTGCTCTTTAAAAATCGGAATAACACTACCGTTTGAGCCGAGAACATTACCGAAACGAACTGCCGCAAACTTTGTACCCTTTGAAATCTTGCTGAAATGCTGAACAACAATTTCACAAACACGCTTTGTTGCGCCCATAACATTAGTTGGGTTAACCGCCTTGTCAGTTGAAAGAAGAACAAAGTTCTTAACGCCGTATTCATTAGCGCAGAAAGCTGTGTTGTATGTACCAAGAATATTATTCTTAACTGCTTCGTAAGGACTGTCCTCCATCAACGGCACATGCTTATGTGCTGCAGCGTGGAATACTGACGAGGGATGGAATTCCTCAAAAATTTCACGAAGTCTGCGAAGCTCACGAACAGAGCCTATACGGATTTCAATCTGCGGAGCACCGCAATATTGTCTGTCAAGTGAATTTTTAAGAGTAAACGCGTTATTTTCATAAATATCAAAAATAACAATTCTTTCAGGCTTATAACGGGCAATCTGACGGCAAAGCTCACTACCAATTGAACCGCCACCGCCTGTTACAAGAACAGTTTCACCTGTTACATACTTACAAACATCCGCGTCAAGCTTAACCTCGGGGCGAGAAAGCAAGTCAAGAACATCAACCTTACGGATTTTGTCTGCAAATGACTTATTAACACCGCCAAGCTCGTCCACATTCGGAGCAGTTTTAAGAGAACAGCCCGTTGACATAGCAATGTCAAGTATTTCTCGTCTTCTTTCAGCACTTGCCGTAGGAATACAAAAGATAATTTCGTTAACATCATATTTCGCAACAAGTCTTGGAATATCTTCAATTTTTCCCGCAACAGGAACATCACGGACACGCATTTTCTGTTTTGCGTCATCGTCATCGACAATACATACAGGTGAGCCGAATTTATAATTTGAAAGGCTCATTTCATAAAGAATTGAGTTACCCATATCACCTGCACCGATAATCATAATATTCTTATTAGCAACACCGCTGCGTCTTTTTGCATTTGCCATCATTACTTTGTATGCCTTATAGAAGGTTCTCATTCCCACGCAGAAGAAGGCAATGAACAAGCAAGAATCAGCATAAGCAATAAAGGGAAGACAATTAATGCCGAATACATAACCTGCTTTCATAAAAACATAGTCAATTGCAAAGCATATTACAGTACCTACGCCTGCACACAAAACTGTTTTTATAAGCTCTAAAAAGCCCATATATCTCCAAAGATTTTTATAGAGCTTAAAAACAAGGAAAAGTGCTATGTAAACAATTGATACATAAGGAATTCTTACTACCAATCTCATTAGCAATTCCTTAGGCAAGCTGAAATAACAGTGTAAATACACTGAAAGCAAGTATGACCCGTTAACAATTAAAAGGTCTACCAATATCATTAATATTTGCTGTATTCTTGAACGAGTAAAAAAGTTTTTCACAAAAACACCCCTCAAAAAATTATTCAATATCAATATAACATTTTACTCCAATTATTCATCATTGTCAATGGAATGTGTTGAAAATAGAGTAAACAAACTTATATTTTGTCCTTTACAATATATGTAAGAAATGGTAAAATGAAGTGATAATAAAAGTGTTGAGGAGTGTTTGAAATGATAGGATTGGGAAAATGGACAGGCGATATTGAAACCTCATTTATTAGCGGTAATGCCATTGTTGAAATTACTGATAAAAATGGCGAATACGATTTCAATGTAACCGTTCCGTCATTAAAAAAGCTTCCTCATTTTACGGTTTACGATGTTGAAGAAAATGGTAATCAGCTTTCGGGCAAGGCAGAAATTGACCTGATGGGCAAAATGAAAGTGGATGTGTGCGTTGAAATTCACGACAACACATTTACGGGATACATCAAAGTGCCATTCATAGGTAAAATTGAAATAAAGAATGGAAGAAAGATAGACTAAGTTTGCTGTACAGCAAGTGAAGTTGCAAAATGCAGTGAAGTTATTTCATAGTGAAGTTGCACCTGATGGTGCAATGCAAACTTAACTTCACTTTTGCGTGCAAAAACTTCACTCTGCTAAGAACTTCACTTTGAATTTATCCAAAACTTCACGCAGGAGATAGTTATGAAAGAATCAGAAATCAGAACTAGAGCAAAAACTTTAGCGGTTAATATATTTAAAATTTGTGACGAAATTGAAACAGGTAAAGGACGAAGCGTCCTAATAAATCAAATTGTACGAAGTTCAACTTCAACTGCTGCCAACATACACGAAGCAAATTACGCGTCGAGTCGCGCAGATTTTATTAACAAATTAAGAATCTCATTACGCGAATGTTACGAAACGGAGTTTTGGATAGATATGTTATTTTCAACAGGGTGCGTTAACGAAGCAACTGCTAACCAACTTTTCCAAGAGTGTGGCATTCTTCGGAGAATGCTTGTCAAATCAATAAACACTGCGAAAGCGAATGCAAAAAAATGAAAATATATAAAAAGCCTATCTGTCCCCACGCAAAAAAATGCGGTGGGTGTCAGTTATTAAATCTTTCATATGAAGAACAATTGCGACACAAACAAGTGAAAGCAATTCGTCTTTTGGGCAAATTCTGTCATATTGAAGAAATTATAGGTATGGAAAATCCTTATAATTATCGCAACAAGGCTCAATATGCCTTTGGCAGAGGCAGAAATAACCGGACAATTGCGGGTGTTTATCAGTCATCAACCCATAAAATCATAGACATTGAAAAATGTATGCTCACAGACCCCAAGGCCGATGAGATTGCAAATACAGTTAAAAAATTACTAAAGAGCTTCAAGCTCAAGCCCTATGATGAAAACACAGGGCAGGGCTTTTTAAGACATTTATTAGTTAAAACTGCTTATCGTAGCGGTGAAGTTATGGTGGTGCTCGTAACTGCCACTCCCCAATTCCCATCAAAGCGCTCATTTATCAATGCACTTGTGGGGCGTCATCCCGAAATCACAACAATCGTGCAAAATGTGAATAACAAGTTTACCAGTATGGTGCTCGGTGACAAAAGTGAAGTGCTTTATGGTGACGGTAAGATTACCGAGGAGCTTTGTGGACTTAAATTCCGCATTTCGCCCAAAGCATTTTATCAGATTAATCCAATCCAGACCGAAATCCTTTACAATAAAGCACTTGAATATGCCGATTTCAAAGGCAACGAGCGAAT
>JAZNYY010000035.1:0-4189 GCA_045594645.1 Candidatus Fimenecus sp. | reverse complement strand
TTACCCTCTTCAATCTGTTGGTAATGACTTTCGGGAATTGCCGCAAGATAACCCGTATCTCTATTCTGACACTCAGCGAGAACTTCGACAATTCGGTCAGCAATTCTCTTTAATTCCTCGTCACCACTTGTGGCGTAAGCCTGTGAAACAGCCGTAAGATAATGACCGAGGGTATGCCCCTGAATTGCAGAGGTCTCCCACCCGCCGTATTTAGTGGCATCGCTTTCTACCCCTGCGATTTCGCAAAATCCTTTTAAAAGCTTTTCGGCGTCAAGAGATTTAAGATACTTAACCTCAAGGGAAAAAGCATTTTGAGTATATTCGTCAAGAAGCTCAACATCTGCCATTGAAAAGTCTGTTAAAGCGTTCGGGAGTGGTTGAGCTTTTGGTAATTCATCATTTTTTGTGCATCCGAAAAGGGACAAAACAATGCTCAATACCATAATTAATATCAATCCTTTTTTCATAAAATCACCGTTTACAGTATAGCATATATTACAATTTATGGCAATATAAAACAAATGCTCTATTAACTAAGTTTGCCCCTGTGGGCAAGTGAAGTTACTTCGTAGTGAAGTTGGACCTTACGGTGCATAGGCAAACTTAACTTTACTTTTACGAAGTCAAGAACTTCACTGTGTTTTCACAACTTCACTTCAAATTTATAATTTGAAACTTCACAAGAAAAGTAGGGGCAGTTCACGAAGCGCCCGAAATAGCGATACCGCAAACAACTACGGTCGATTCGTGAATCGACCCTACAAAGTCTGATTTCATAAATAAACACCATATAAAAAGCACCCATCAAACCTAATGGGCGCAATTTCTATTATATTGATTTAAACAAGACGCTCTGAAAGGTTGTCACCGCTTAAGAGGTGAAAATGAATGTGCTTAACTGTTTGACCTGCCTTATCGCCACAGTTGTTGATAATTCTGTAACTGTCAACACCTGCAAGGCGAGCGATTTCGGGGATTTTTGCGAAGATATAGCCCACGATTTCGCAGTTTTCTGCATTAATGTCGTTAGCAGAGCTTGCAATGTGACCTTTCGGGATTACAAGAATATGTGTTTCTGCCTGAGGGGCAATATCGCGGAATGCGAGAATTTTTTCGTCCTCATAAACCTTATTTGATGGAATTTCACCGTTTGCTATTTTACAAAAAAGACAATCCATAATAATTTCCATAGCCTTTCCGGCTACAAATTTGTCTGAAATAATCACATCACTCCTTGCTGTAGCCGGACAAGGCGTGTAATGGAAATTTAGTCCATCTCAAAATTTTGCCTCGGCAAATTTTGAGGGACATACAATCAGAATTTGCGTGATTTTTCACGCAAATTCACCTTATTTCAACATATTGCGAAGAATTTCGTCAGCCTTCATAAGAGCATCGTCAACTTTTGAGGGGTCTTTACCGCCAGCCATAGCCATATCGGGCTTACCGCCACCGCTACCGCCTGCAACTTTAGCAACCTCACGAACAATATTACCTGCGTGAGCACCGCGAGCGATTGCATCTTTACCGCAAGCACAAGCGAATGAGCAAGTGCCCTTTTCTGCGTTTGTACCTGCAATAACTGCAACGCCGTTTAAGAGTGAATCTCTTACGGTTTCAGCCATCGAGCGAAGTCCGTTTGCGTCTTCTTCACCTGCATAGTAAACCACAAGCTGAAGTCCGTCAACATCAACTGCACCTGCCATAAGACCTGAAGTCTTGAAGCTGTTGATTTCTGCCTTAAGATTTGCGATTTCTTTATCCTTTGCCTTAAGGTCGTTTGCTACTGCCTGTGCCTTTGAGGGAAGCGCAGAAACATTACCAACTTTAAACGCCTCAGCAGTTGTATAAAGAAGTTCATTCTTTTCGTCAATGTATTTCAAAACATTTTTGCCTGTTACTGCTTGAATTCTTCTTACACCTGCTGCAACTGAAGATTCAGAAACAAGCTTAAAGAGACCGATTTTACCTGTGTTGTCAACATGAGTACCACCGCAAAGCTCGGTTGAGAAGTCCCCTGCTTTTACTACGCGAACAACATCGCCGTATTTTTCGCCGAACAACGCCATAGCACCCATAGCCTTTGCCTCGTCAATAGGCATTTCGCGAATTACCATTTCGGTTGCGTTGAGAATCTCTTCGTTTACGAGAGCCTCAACCTTTTTAAGCTCATCACTTGTCATTGCTGTGAAATGAGTAAAGTCAAAACGAACTTCATTCGCGTCTACCAACTGACCTGCCTGCTCAACATGAGTGCCGAGCACTTCGCGAAGTGCCGCTTGAAGAAGATGGGCTGCGGTATGGTTACGCATTGTAGCCTTTCTGTTTTCTTCGTTATATGTGGTAACAGCGCTGTCGCCAACCTTGATAGCATCACCATTGAGAGTACCGTGGTGAAGAACAACTCCGTCAGCATCTTTTGTTGTGTTAGAAACTTCAAAGGTGCTCTCGCCAATTGTAATTACACCCTTGTCGCCTGCTTGTCCGCCACTTTCAGCATAGAAAGAGGTTTTATCAAGCACAAGCACCAAATCGCCTGACTCTGCAAAGTCTTTTCTTTCACCGTCACTGACGAGGGCAACAACAGTAGCCTCTGTGTTATTCTCTGTGTATCCTGTGAATTCTGTCTTTGCAATATCCTTGAATGATACGCCGTTGTTTCGCCAGTCGGTGTCAGCACCGTCACGCTTAACCGATTTTGCTTTCATTCTTGCCTCTTCAACAAGAGCTCTGAATTTATCTTCATCAACGGTCATATTGTTTTCTGCAACGATTTCCTTTGTCAAATCGATTGGGAAACCGAATGTATCTTGAAGCTTGAACGCATCTTCGCCTGAAAGAACACCGTCTTTAGAATTTGCCATCATTTCGTTGAGAAGTCCAAGACCGCTATCAATAGTCTTATAGAAGCTTTCTTCTTCCATTGCGATGACTTTCTTGATATAATCCTGCTTTTCAACAAGATTGGGATATGCAGTTGCATTTTCTTTGATTACTGTTTCGCAAACTTCAGCAAGGAATGGACGGTCAATACCGATAAGTCTGCCGTGACGAGGAGCACGACGAAGAAGACGGCGAAGAACATAACCGCGACCGCTGTTTGACGGAAGAACACCGTCACCAACCATAAATGTTGTACTACGGATATGGTCAGTAATAACGCGAAGTGAAATATCCTTTTTAGCATCCTTATGATATTCAATACCCGAAATATCAATAATGTGCTTCATAATATTTTGAACTGTGTCAACCTCAAAGAGATTTTCAACATCCTGCATAATGCAAGCAAGACGCTCAAGTCCCATACCTGTGTCAATATTGGGATTTGCAAGACGGGTATAGTTATTGTTACCGTCATTTTCAAACTGTGTGAAAACAAGGTTCCAAACCTCAATAAAGCGGTCACATTCACAACCTACTTTACAATCGGGGCTACCGCAACCCTTATCTGCACCGCGGTCAAAATAGATTTCTGAACAAGGACCGCAAGGACCTGCACCGTGCTCCCAGAAGTTATCCTCTTTGCCGAAACGCACCATATGTGACGGGTCAACGCCAACCTCTTTAGTCCAGATGTCATAAGCCTCGTCATCTTCAAGATAAACGCTTACATAGAGTAACTCTTCGGGGATTTCAAGCACCTTTGTGAAGAATTCCCAAGCCCAAGCAGTTGCCTCGTGCTTAAAATAATCACCGAATGAGAAATTACCAAGCATCTCGAAATATGTGCCGTGACGAGCAGTTTTACCAACATTTTCAATATCGGGTGTACGGATACATTTTTGACAGGTTGTAACACGATTTTTTGGGGGTGTTACTTCACCTGTGAAATATTTTTTCATTGGTGTCATACCCGCGTTGATAAGAAGAATACTCTTGTCGCCTTGGGGTACGAGTGAAAAGCTTGGAAGACGCAAATGCTCCTTGCTTTCAAAAAATGAGAGATATTTTTCTCTTAATTCATTAAGACCTGTCCATTTCATACAGACTACTCCTATTATATAAAAATTATCCTATAAATTATACAATTATAATGGAAATATGTCAATAAAAAATACAATGTGAAAAATGCAAAATGCTAAATTGCACAAAGGGAGTAAAGAAATTCTGTGGAATTGACTTATTGATTTAATCTAAATATAGGAATATAATGAAATTACAAAATATGACAAAAAGAGAGTGGGAGTTA
>JAZNYY010000034.1:0-28510 GCA_045594645.1 Candidatus Fimenecus sp. | reverse complement strand
CAAATGGAAATGACCAGACGAGCAGAAAGATTTGAAAAGCCACACAACAAGAATGCATATCCATTCACAGGACTTATCACTTGTGGATTGTGTGGTAAGCATTACCGGAGAAAGGTTAAAGAAACTGGTCCCGTGTGGATTTGTACCACTTACAACACTCACGGAAAGAAAGCCTGTCCATCAAAAGCAATACCTGAAACAATCTTAACAGCATTTGCAGAAGAACTTGGTGGTATTGATAAAATAACGGACATACAAGCACATAATGATAACACCCTAATATTCACACTTACCAATGGAGAAAACATCGTTAAACAATGGCAAGACCGTTCTCGTAGTGAAAGTTGGACAAAAGAAATGAGAATTGCTACCGGCATAAAAACAAAAGAAAGGAGAATGCAAAATGACAACAGCTAAAAATGTTACAGTAATACCTGCTACACTTAATTTACATACAGGTGTTCCTAAAGCATCAAACAAGAAAAGAAGAGTAGCAGGTTATGCTCGAGTATCTACCGATAGTGATGAACAGTTCACAAGTTATGAGGCACAGGTAGATTATTACACCAACTACATACAAAGCCGACCTGAATGGGAGTTTGTTGAGGTGTATACTGATGAAGGTATTTCCGCACTTAACACTAAAAGAAGAGAAGGCTTTAAAAGAATGATAGAAGATGCCTTAAATGGAAAAATAGACCTCATTGTAACCAAGTCTGTCAGTCGTTTTGCAAGGAATACAGTAGATAGCCTTACAACTGTTCGTAACCTGAAAGACAAAGGTGTTGAGGTCTATTTTGAAAAAGAGAATATCTGGACAATGGATTCAAAGGGAGAATTCTTAATAACAATAATGTCGTCTATTGCACAAGAAGAAAGTCGTTCTATTTCTGAAAATGTTACCTGGGGACAAAGAAAACGATTTGCAGATGGGAAAGTCAGTATTCCATACAAGCATTTCCTTGGTTACAAAAAAGGAACAGATGGATTGCCTGAAATTGTACCGGAAGAAGCAAAGATTGTCCGTGATATTTACAGAATGTTTATGGAAGGAATGACAACTTGTGCTATTGCAAACCACTTAACTAAAAATGAAATACCAACACCATCAGGTAAACAGAAATGGCAACGACAGACGGTGGAGAGTATTTTACGAAACGAAAAGTACAAAGGTTCTGCACTTTTACAGAAGAAATATACTGTGGACTTTCTGCAGAAGAAGATGAAAGTGAATGAAGGTGAAGTTCCACAGTATTATGTTGAACACAGCCACCCAGCTATCATAGTCCCTGAAGAATGGGAACGTGTGCAGTTGGAACTGAACAGAAGAAAAGATGACAACAGACGAACATTGTGTAATAGTCCATTTGCAGGTAAACTTATCTGTGGTGATTGTGGTGAAATACTTGGTTCAAAGGTATGGCACTCCAATAGTAAATATCGCAGAACCATATGGCAATGTAATGCTAAATTCAAAGGTGAAAAGAAATGCACTACACCACACTTGTATGAAGAAGATATCAAGAAATGTTTTGTAACAGCATTGAGTCAGTTAATGACAGACCGAGAAGCTTTACTGGATGATGGCAGAATGATAATGCGTCAACTTGAAGATACAACTGCCATCGATACTGAATGTGAACAACTGATTCAGGAAATGGACATATTAACGGAACTTATCAAAAAATGTGTGAATGAAAATACCACACAGGCTATCGAACAGGAAGAGTATATCAGCAAGTACAACTCACTTGTAGAACGACACGAAAAGTTGCAGAGTCGTTATGACTACCTGAAGAAAAAGAAAGAACGACGATTACAACAATTCGACAGAATGAGTTATTTTGTTTTCGCTGTCATAGAACTGGATGAACTTGAATTACAGTTCAATCCGGCACTATGGCACACCACCGTTGACCATGTAACTGTGTATGCAGATGAACGATTGGTGTTTCACTTCAAGAATGGTAGTGAGGTTGAGGTGAGGCTTTAAAAATGTATATTTTATATGAAAGGCAGCAGTGTGAAAACTGTTGCTTTTTGTTGTGTGGATGGTATAATTATGTTAGAAAGCAGGTGAGCATTATGGCAGAAAAGAAAGAAAAAAGATATGTGAGCGATAATGCTCAACTTATGGCTGAATGGGATTGGGAGAAAAATAATAAACTTGGTCTTTATCCAAACGAATTAACTCATGGCAGTGGCAAAAAAGTATGGTGGAAGTGTTCAAAAGGTCACGAATGGGAAGCGACAGTGAATAACCGTTTTAAAGGTAGGAATTGTCCGTTTTGCTCTAACAAAAAGGTTTTACCCGGATTTAATGATTTAAAATCGCAATATCCCGATTTGATGAAGGAGTGGAATTACGAAAAAAATTCTATAAATCCTGAAAGTGTTTCATATGGTAGTGATTACAAAGTGTGGTGGATTTGTGAAAAGGGACACGAGTGGCAAACAAATATATATTTTAGAACAAATAATCATTATGGTTGCCCTATTTGTGCAAAAGAAACACAGACATCTTTTCCAGAGCAAATCCTTTTCTATTATCTTGGACAACTATTTGAAAAAGTTTACAACAGATATATAATCAACAACTGCGAAATTGATATTTTCATTGAAGATATTATGATTGGTATCGAATATGATGGTTACTTTTTTCATAGTTCTACTGACTCAATACTAAAAGAGCAACGCAAAAATAGTATTATCAACAGTGCAGGAATAACTCTTTATCGCATCAAGGAAACTACTGATGTATCGGAAATTCAGTTTGAAAATAACACTTTTTATTTACCTCGAAAATATGATGAACATGCTTTTGAAACGGTTTTACAGAATTTGATTGCCATGCTCGGTGTTCATACTGATGATAGCTTTATTAATATTACCAGAGATAGAACTATAGTTCATAATAATTATATTTCAAATATAAAAGAAAAAAGTGTTTCTAAATTATACCCACATATAGCCAAAGAATGGAATTATGATAAAAATGGTCTTTTGACCCCTGAAATGTTTACTGCAACAAGCCACAAAAAGGTGTGGTGGAGATGTTCTAAAGGACATGAATGGGAAGCAATAATATCAAATCGAACAGATAAAAACAGAGGATGTCCATATTGTTCAAATCAAAAAATACTTGCAATTGAAAATTCTGTGGCTTATACACATCCTCAAATTTTAGAGTATTGGGATTTTGAAAAGAACGAAATCAGTCCATACGATATTTCTTTTGGTGCTGATAAAATTGTTCATTTCAAATGCAAATCAAACCATGAATTTTCAGCATTGTTATATGCTTTTATAAAAACATTAAAGTGTCCCGTTTGCCAAAACAGAAAAATTTTAGCTGGATATAATGATTTAGCTACTACACATCCACAAATATGTAACGAATGGAACTATCAAAGGAATGTAGGAGTATCTCCACATGATATTACTTATGGTTCAGGAAAACAAATTTGGTGGAAATGCTCCAAAGGGCACGAGTGGAGAGCGTCTCCTAATAGGCGTACATTCAATAAGTCAGGATGTCCTGTATGTGCAAAAGAAAAACACAAAACAACATAAAGCTCATTTACTAACAACAGCCCAAGAGCTATTTTTTTTGAGTTGCAGGTGATATAAAACCTGATGAATTTAACTTTGTTTAGGAGTGTGTATGATATGGATTTGAGAAAATTTTATTTAGAAAATGTTACACCTGAAGACTACTACTATAAATTTTATGATTTAATTAATACTGTAAATGAAATATATAATATTTTTGATGGTCCTAAAGAAATTCAAGGTTGTGCATTTGAAGTGGATGACATTGATGAGGCAATAGAAAAATTTAAATATTTATGTCAACCAGAAAACGAGAGTCATAGTAAGGAAGATAAATGTTGGTTTTACACGATTCTTTTTTATCTGAAAAAATGTGGTTATGTAATTGAAGAGTTTCCAAGAATAATTGAACATCCACCACAAGATACATATGATTTTGTTAATAAACAAATAAGAAATAGATTGATTTCAGAAGGTAAAGATGATAATGGTACTGTGAGATATACGGAACGAAGAAGATTAGTCGCAAATCTCACATTTACACAAAAAGGAAATTATATTGAAATAGGAGAAGCTATTGAAAGAAAATTTGAAGAGATATCTAACAGACAAGCATCGTTTCAAGGTATGAGCATTGATGAGAAACTTGCTGAAATTGCTAATCTTATTGAAAATTTATTAAAGAAGGATGGAAAATTTTTATCTTTAGATTATTCAACTGTATGTTTTGATTATATAAATGAAAAAACAATAATAGATTATAGAAAAAAGCTTCAATGTTTTAGACACTCATCAAATGAAGCAATTAAGGAAAGAGCAACATTTACAAAAGACCAAAAGTTATTTATGATAGATTTTGGATTAACAGTACTGAAAGTTATTCATTCTTTAATACCGGTGTCTTGAAAACTGTGAATCAATAGATTAATATTTTGTAACTTATATAAAACAACTTGACAAACTCTTCTTTTAGAGTGATATATAGAACACCCTGAAAGGAGTTTTTTTATGACAACATTAGAAAACATGTATTATGGAAATATATTCCCAGCAGACAAAGACATAAAGCGTGGGAGCGAGTATTCACAACTATTAAATCTTTCTGTACGAAATGAAGAAAAACTAATGCCGACTCTTTCAAAAGAACAGAAGGCCATATTTGAAAAGTACAAGGACTGTATCACCGAAATGACTAGTATTGCAGAAAAGGAAGCCTTCATTCAAGGTGTAAAGCTTGGCTTAAAAATTACTGCAGAGACTTTTTTAACGGACTCATATAATTTCAAGGATATGTAAAGAAAACTTGTTGTAGGTCAACTATGGTAAAATAACGATTATCAGTAATTTAACGATAGGTTAGAAAAAATTTCTTACTAATCAACTAAATAGGTAATAAAAAGGCGTTGCACGAAGGAGTAAAAATTCCCAAATGCAACGCTTGTGCTTTCCAAATGGCTTAAATGCTATATAAAACAACGATACCACTATCAACACAAATTGTATCAATAGTGGTATCTGATTTGGTTGCGGAGGGAGGACTTGAACCAACGACCTTCGGGTTATGAGCCCGACGAGCTACCAACTGCTCTACTCCGCGATATTTATTTTGTGCACTCCGTGAGTGCCTTATAATAATACACTCAAACAAAGCATTTGTCAAGTACTTTTTTAAATTTATTGTTTATATGAAATTATATGCAGAAAAATTCGATTTATTCACCTACTTTAGACTAGCGGTATCCAAAACCGCGTGCTGAGGGTTCGATAGTGAAATAACAAATGAGAAAACACCTGTTGATTGTCAGCTCTTGTTTTCTGTCGAACGCTGTCGAGAAGTTTTTGGTTGAAATGTGTTGACAATATGTCACAAAAGTGCTATAATTTCAACAATAAATAACAAAGAGGACAAGGGTTATGAGGTTTGAGGTTTTGAAAAGCTCACTTGAGCTTGATGGTGTCAGCCACACGGTATATGGGTTTGTTTGCATTGACAAATTCAATAATTGTCACACTTTTTCAGACCTTTCAGACAATTTGCAAGCGGTTAAAAGCTTTGTGAACATTCTGAATAGATTAAACCCTGAGTTTTCACAACTTGAATATTTTATTGAAGACTTTTGCTTCTCTCCCAATTAAAATATGCCTCACCCGATTGATAACTGCTTTTTATCAGTAGCTATCAACCGATAAATATCCGATAGTATCCCCCCGATGCTGTCGGATATTTTTTTAAAATAATTCCAAAAAATGTTAATTTTTATCTTGACAAGCACATAGGTTTTGTGTATTATATATGTGGTTAGCGAGTGCTAACTATAAATTTAATCAAAAAGTTAGCCAACGCTAAACTTTATGTAACATTCAGGTGGATATAATGAATTTAACAAACGCACAGGAAGGAATTGAATATATCATCAAAGATATAGTAACTGATGATGAAGAGCTTGACGCATTTCTTTTTTCATTAGGCTGTTACGCCGGTGAGCCCATTACTGTTATCGCTCATAAAAAAGGCGGTTGCGTTGTTTCAATTAAGGATTCAAGATATAGCATTGATAATCAGTTAGCCGAAGCAATCTCAATATAAAAGAGCAGGGCGGAGGCAACTGAAATATTTTTGAAAATCTGTTAGCGAACGCTAACAATATAAAACAGTTAAAAATTCACTTTAAATAAATTTCAGGAGGAAAAGAAAATGAGAATTGCCCTTGCAGGTAATCCCAATAGCGGTAAAACCACAATGTATAACGGTCTCACCGGCAGAAATGAAAAAGTCGGCAACTGGGCTGGTGTTACCGTTGAAAAGAAAGAAAGTCCTATTAAAAAGAGCATTTATGATGGTAGTCACGAGCTTATCGCAGTTGACCTTCCCGGTGCTTATTCAATGTCGCCATTCACATCTGAAGAGAGCATTACGAGTACATATGTTAAAAATGAGCATCCCGATGCCATTATCAATATTGTTGATGCTACGAATTTAAGCCGTAGCTTATTTTTCACAACACAGCTTCTTGAACTCGGTGTTCCCGTTGTAGTGGCACTCAATAAGAGTGATATTAACGAAAAGAAAGAAACTGAAATTGATACTAAGGCTTTAAGTAAAGCGCTTAATTGCCCCGTAATTGAAACAGTTTCAACTTCAGCGGAAGGACTTAAAGAGGTTGTTGCCGCTGCAGTTGAGCTTTACGGCAGAGGTCAGAAAGCACCTTATGTTCAGGACTCAATCGACTTAACCGACAAAAAATCAGTTGTTGAGGCTGATAAAAAGCGTTATACATTCGTAAACGGAATCGTAAAAACAGTTGAAACCCGCAAGGTGCTCACAAAGAACAGAAACTTCCAAGATAAAATTGACGATATTCTCACGAATAAGTGGTTCGGGCTTCCGATTTTCGCAGTTGTTATGTTCCTCGTTTTCTGGATTTCGCAGGCAGGACCGGGCGTTTGGATTGCCGATTGGCTTGTGGGTGTTCTTGAGGGAGTTCAGGAATGGATTGCAGGATTTTTCGAAAATGCAAACCCATTGCTTTCTGCACTTTTAGTTGACGGCGTAATCGGCGGTGCTATCGCAGTTATCGGCTTCTTGCCACTTGTTATGGTAATGTATTTCCTTATCGCGCTTCTTGAAGATTGCGGATATATGGCTCGTGCATCAGTAGTGCTTGACCCCATCTTCAAAAAGGTAGGCTTAAGCGGTAAATCAATTATCCCCTTCGTAATCGGTACAGGCTGTGCAATCCCCGGCGTTATGGCTTGCCGTACAATCCGTAACGAGCGTGAGCGCAGAGCAACAGCAATGTTAGCCCCCTTTATGCCTTGCGGTGCAAAGCTTCCGGTTATTGCACTTTTCGCAGGTGCATTCTTTGAGGATGCAACTTGGGTTGGACCTCTTATGTATTTCGTAGGCATCGTGATTATCTTCTTAGGTGCTCTTCTTGTTAACAAGATTACTGGTCACAAAATTAGAAAATCCTTCTTTATTATTGAGCTTCCCGAATACAAAGCACCATCACTTAAGCGCGCATTCCTTTCAATGTGTCAGCGTGGCTGGGCTTATGTAGTGAAAGCCGCAACAATCATTCTCCTTTGTAATACTGCAGTTCAGGTTATGCAGACATTCACATGGCAGTTTACAGTAGCGGAAACAGCTGACCAGTCAATTCTCGCTTCAATCGCAGGACCATTTGCATACATTCTTGTTCCCGTTGTGGGTGTACTCTCTTGGGAGCTTGCGGCAGCAGCAGTTACAGGCTTTATCGCCAAAGAAAATGTTGTCGGCACATTGGCAGTTTGCTTTGTAGGACTTGAAAATCTTATTGATACTGAAGAATTGGCGCTTATGGAGGGCGCAGGTGCAGAAGTTGGTCAGGTAATGGCAATCACAAAGGTAGCTGCTTTGGCATACCTTATGTTTAACCTTT
Organism: Candidatus Fimenecus sp.; assembly: GCA_045594645.1. Taxonomy (GTDB): domain Bacteria; phylum Bacillota; class Clostridia; order Oscillospirales; family Acutalibacteraceae; genus Fimenecus. The sequence goes on along the minus strand of JAZNYY010000034.1, from coordinate 20,537 downwards.
ATACTCCTCCTTGCTTTGCGGCAATCGGTGCTATGAACTCTGAAATGAAGAGTGCAAAATGGCTTTGGGGCGGAATAGGACTTCAGCTCGGAACAGGCTTTACTGTTGGCTATCTCGTATATCAGATTGGCACACTCATCACAACGGGAGCGTTTGGTGCAGGCTTTATTCCAGGACTTATTGCAGTTGCAGTATTCGTGGCAATTATTGTATTCTTGTGTATCCGCACCAATAACAAGCTTAAGGCAGAAAATGCACTTAAATCAAGAGACAGGGAAACAGTTAAGAGCAGATAATCATACAATAGATTAGAAAAAGGAGTTGATTTCGGTATGGAAGATTTTTTAGTTCTTGCAATTCTGGCACTTGTTCTTGCAGTAGCAATTATATATGTGGTAAGAGCCAAGAAAAAAGGCGCAAAATGTGTGGGTTGTCCATACGCAAATTCTTGCGGTAAAAATACCGGAAACGGCTCTTGCAGTTGCAATACAAAAAACTAATATTATGGAATGGCGGGGGCTTGCTCCCGCCGATGTTTTTTGTAGGGGTCGGCGTCCTCGACGACCCTTGACAATTACTATTTTAAATGATATTATTATCAAGCAAATTTAATATGCGGATGTGGCGGAATTGGCAGACGCGCAGGCCTCAGACACCTGTGGATATTGCTTCCTTGTGGGTTCAAGTCCCATCGTCCGCACCAAATACAGAGTGTACACATTAGTGTGCACTCTGTATTTTATGAGATAATAATGGGACTTGAACCCACAGGTTATATTTTTCACAAAATCCCTTGCGTTAATGATTTTATGAATATATAATATAATCTATATTAGTTATATCTGTGTTTGGAGGTATTTTTATGACCCCATTTGAAAATGTAAAAAAGAATTTTGGCTTTGGCTGTATGCGTTTGCCACGCAAAGGTCCGCTTATTGATTATGCTGAATTCAGTAAAATGGTTGATGCTTTTATGGAGGCAGGCTTTAACTATTTTGATACTGCTCACGGCTATATGGAAATGCGTAGTGAATCAGCGGTCAAAAAGTGTCTGACTTCGCGCTATCCCCGTGAAAGCTACATACTCACCGATAAGCTCAGCGACGGATTTTTCAAGAAAGAAAGTCAAATAAGACCCTTCTTTGAAAAGCAGTTGAAGGCTTGCGGAGTTGAATATTTCGACTTCTACCTTATGCACGCGCAGAATGCTACAAACTTTGAGAAATATAAAAAATGCCGTGCATATGAAACTGCATTTGAGCTTAAAAAAGAGGGTAAAATTCGCCATGTTGGTCTGTCTTTCCACGACAAAGCAAGCGTATTAGAGCAGATTTTGACCGAATACCCTGAAATCGAGGTTGTGCAAATTCAGTTCAATTATCTTGACTATGATGCGGAATCCGTCGAGGGCAGAAAATGTTATGAGGTCTGCCGAAAATACAATAAGCCCGTAATCGTTATGGAGCCCGTTAAGGGTGGCAGTCTTGTGAATCTTCCCGACGAGGCTAAAAAGGTTTTCGAGGATTTGGGCGGTGGTAGCCCTGCAAGCTATGCAATTCGCTTTGCCGCTTCGTTTGAGGGTATCTTTATGGTGCTTTCGGGTATGGGCAATATGGATATGATTACTGAAAATATCGGCTTTATGAAAGATTTCAAGCCCTTTACAGAGGAAGAATTTGAGGCAGTGCGTAAGGTTTGCAAGATTATGAATGCTCAAAATCTTATTCCTTGTACCGCTTGCCGTTACTGTGTTGACGGTTGCCCAAAGAATATTCCTATTCCCGAGCTTTTCTCTTGTATGAACGATAAAAAACAGTTCAAAAACTGGAATTCCTCATATTATTATGACGAGGTGCACAGTAAAAACGGCAGGGCTTCTGATTGTATCGGATGCGGCAAATGTGAGCAGGCTTGTCCACAGCATCTCGAAATCCGCAAGCTTTTAAAAGATGTGGCAAAGGAATTCGGCAAATAATGAAAAATAAAAAAATCTTGAATCTTGTGCTTTCAGCAATGTTTTTAGCACTTTGTATTGTGTTGCCGTTTTTGACGGGGCAGATTAAAGAAATCGGCAATATGCTGTTGCCAATGCACATTCCCGTAATGCTTTGCGGGCTGATTTGCGGTTGGCAGTACGGTGCCGTTGTGGGTGCAGTCGCCCCGCTTATGCGCTCGGCACTTTTCGGTATGCCTGTAATGTTTCCAAATGCTTTTGCAATGGCTTTTGAGCTTGCAACATATGGCTTTGTATTAGGCTATTTATTCTCACACGCAAAGTGGAAATGCATAAAATCACTTTACCGTTGTATGTTAATTGCGATGATTAGTGGCAGAGTAGTATGGGGCATAGTGCAGATGTGTATTTTAGGACTTGGCGAGGGCGGATTTACCCTTACAATGTTCATTACAAGCTCATTTTTGAATGCAATTCCCGGAATAATTCTGCAGGTTGTTTTAATCCCTGCGGTTATGCTTGCTTTGGGTAAAACTCATCTTGTGAAATTCCATAAAAAACATAAGGAGACTGTATAATGGAATTATTATTTATTATATTGGCTTTGCTTGTTATTCTTGTAGCGGTGCTTGCCATAAATACCATAAAATCAGTTGAAAGCGCGAGAAAGCTTACCGAATTTAAGCCATTTTATAATGACGAAGAAATAATGAATTACGCACTTCGCTTGCAGAAAATGATTAAGTGCAAAACCATTTCTGTAAAAGATAGTTATGACGATACAGAATTCGCGCTTCTTCGCGATGTGATGGTTGAGCTTTTCCCAGCAGTACATAAAACGGCTGAAAAAATGACCTTCGGTGACGATTGTTGGATTTATAAAATCAAGGGTGCGGACGAAACACGCAATATTATGCTTATGTCCCATCACGATGTTGTTGAGGTCAGCGGTGAGTGGGAGCACGAAGGCTTTTCGGGTGAAATCACAGACGGCAAAATCTGGGGCAGGGGAACGGTTGACACTAAAACTCCGCTTTTTGCAGAATTTTCAGCCCTTGAAGAATTGCTTAATGAAGGCTTTGAGCCACCTTGCAATATTTGGATTGGTTCGTCACATAACGAAGAGCTCGGCGGTGACGGAATCCCGCTTGCCCTTGAATATTTCAAAGAAAATAATATTAATTTTGAGGTTATTCTTGACGAGGGCGGTGCTCTTATTGAGCCTCCGCTTGCAGGAATGAATGCGGACAAATGCGGAATGGTTGCAGTTCACGAAAAGGGTAGAATATATCTTAATTGTACAGCCACCGCGGGTAATGGTCACGCAAGCCTTACCGCAGGGTCAAAAGCAACTCCCGTAGAACGAATGTCATCATTTATAAACGAGGTAATGACAAATGATATCTTTATCCGCCGTCTTAACCCTCAAGTAGAAGCAATGTTTAAACATATGGCACCTTATCTCAAATTCCCGATGAATATGCTTTTGTCAAATCTCTGGCTTTTCGGCGGAATAATCAAAAAGGTTATGCCTAAAATCAATGCGCAGGCAGGGGGACTTATCGGCACAACCTGTACTTTCAATAAAATTGAGGGAAGTAGTGAGTCTAAATCCTGCACCGCAAAGGCATTTATGCGACCTGTTGACGAAAAAGATTTTGAGGCAGATTTAAATAAATTTAAAGAAATCGCCAAGAAATATGAAGTGCAAGTAGAAATGACAGAGGATAGCGAATATCACGCTCCTGCCGATATGTCGAAGCCACCATTTGAATACACAATGAACTGTATTGGTGAAGTTTTCCCCCAATATCCCGCATCACCCTTTATTCTTCCCGCGGGAACAGACGCACGGACACTTACCGATGTGTGCGAATGTGTGCTTCGTTTTGCACCAATTAGATTATCAGCGCAACAGTTGGGCTCAGTCCACGCGGAAAACGAGAATATCGACATAGACTCCGTGGCAAACTGCGTGGCATTTTATAAGCATTTTATTAAAAATTACCAATAAAAAGCCTCCCTTGTCAAAGGGAGGGGGACCGCGTTAGCGGTGGAGGGATTCAAAAAAGCCTTGGAATAATTTCCAAGGCTTTTTATGATATCTTATAACTTCATTGCAACATCCCAAGCGCCCCAGATAACTGTACGGAGGTTTCCGACCTTCTGTGCGTCGCCGATTACATGAACATGCTTTGCCTTAGGTGCAACGGGTGCGGGCTTGTAACCAACTGAAAGAATTACGCTGTCAGCGGGTACATCAATTGTCTTGCCGTCTTTTGTAGCAATTGTAACACCATCATCACGGATTTCAGTTGTCTTGCTTTCAAGATAAACGGGAACCTTGTTTGTCTTGAAGAAATCACGAAGATAGCTTGTGTTTGCAAGAGCAACACCGGGAGTTGTGATAAGGTCATCCTGCATTTCAACAATAACAGGCTTTTTGCCCTGAAGATAAACCTCGTAAGCAATTTCACAGCCTGTAAGACCACCACCGATAACAACAACATTGTCACCAACAAGGCTGTTATCAAGAAGAAAGTCAACTGCTTCAACTGCCTTTTCAGCACCCTTAATCGGAATCTTATTAGCAACTGAACCTGTTGCAACGATTACTTCGTCAGCACCGAGAGAAGCAATATCTTTAATTTCTGTGTTCATATGGATTGTGATTGCATCATAACGCTGAATTTCGCGGTTATACCAAGCAATAAGGTCACGGTCCTTTTCTTTGTAAGAGGGGGCAGCCGCAGCAATGAACACACCGCCGAGCTTGTCACTCTTTTCATAAAGGTCAACCTTGTGGCCACGCTGTGCGCAAACCATAGCAGCTTCCATACCGCCGATACCGCCACCGATGATAGCGATTTTCTTACTCTTCTTTGCAGGCTCAATCTTATACTTCTTTGACTGCATTGTCTTGGGGTTAAGAGCACAACGAGAAAGCCCCATTGTGTCCATAAGGTCCTGAGTATTAGCGTGTCCCTTTGATGATGAGAAGTTGAAACAACCTGCGTGACAGCAGATACAAGGCTTAATTTCTTCAATTCTGTCCTCAATAATCTTTGTAATCCATTCAGGGTCAGTAAGGAACTGACGAGCAACACCAACACCGTCAATTTTGCCGTCTGCAATAGCCTGAGCACCAACATCGGGTTCCATTCTGCCTGCACAAACAACGGGAATGTCAACAAACTTCTTGATGTGAGCTACATCATCAAGGTTGCAGTTCTGTGGCATATACATTGGTGGGTGTGCCCAGTACCAAGAGTCGTATGTACCATTGTCAGCGTTAAGCATATCATAGCCTGCATCCTGCAAGTATTTTGCAGCCTTTTCAGACTCTTCCATTCCTCGACCAACTTCGGTATATTCTTCACCGGGCATTGCACCTTCGCAGAAGCCCTTCATTTTTGACTCTACTGAATAACGAAGTGAAACGGGGTAGTCATCACCGCAAGCCTCTTTGATAGCTTTTACAACCTCAACTGCGAAACGATATCTGTTTTCAAAGTTTCCGCCGTATTCGTCAGTACGCTTATTAAAGAATTCAATAGCAAACTGGTCAAGAAGATAACCCTCGTGAACAGCGTGAACCTCAACACCGTCAACACCTGCGTCACGGCAAAGCTTTGCAGTCTTTGCGAATGCTTCAATAATCTCGTGAATCTGCTCTTTTGTCATTTCGGGGCAGATAATATCGGGTGCCCAACGAGAAGGCTGTGGGCTGGGGGAAGCCAATTCGTGAGAAGTATCAAGAATTGGTTTTACAAGTGCACGGGTAATTTTATTTCTGTGAAGTGGTGCAACAAGCTCAGTAATAGCCCAGCTTCTGCCCATACCTGCTGTGAGCTGAACAAAAAGCTTTGCACCTGTCTTATGGATTTCGTCCATGAACTCTTTAAGCTCTTCAAACATTTTGGGATTCTGCCAAAGCCATTTGCCCCAGAATGTATCGCGAAGTGGTGCAATACCGGGGATAATAAGACCAACATTGTTGTTGGCTCTTTCAATGAAAAGCTTTGCAGCTTCTTTGTCAAAATGACAACCGCCAAGCTCAAACCAACCAAAAAGTGATGTGCCACCCATTGGGCACATAACAATTCGGTTTTTGATTTCTACATTACCGATTTTCCAAGGAGTAAATAATGCCTCGTACTTCTGGTCCATACTAAAAACACTTCCTTTTCATTCTTTGAAACACTTTTTGTTCCAACATTATAAGTATATAAAAATCTATGAATTATGTCAAGAATTTAACAAAGAAAAAACGCCCATTATAACAGGCGTTTTGTAGGGCGGGGGCTCAGCTCCCGCCGTTAATGTCTATTTCTTTTCCCCGTCACCGCCGCGGTTACGCAATATACCGCCTTTGCCCCGCGGATTTTGAGTATCCACGCACACTCGTCAAGGGTTGAGCCCGTGGTTTTGATGTCGTCAACCAACAAAATAGTTTTATCCTTTATACTTGCACCGTCTTTTACATCATAAACACCAAAAACATTGCCCCTACGGTTGCGTATGTTTTTACTGTGCTGAGTGTCGGTTTCAAAAAGCTTAATAAGAGCTTTTTTCAGCGGAATACCCAGCATTTTTGAAAGATGCTCTGCCAATAATTCACTCTGATTAAATTGACGCCTGATTTTTTGTGCCGTCGTAAAGGGTACGAAACAAATAAAATCAAAATTCACATCTGCGAAATCTGATTTCACAGACTTCGCCATTTCTTCAGCTAAAGTATGAGCAATATGCTCTTTGCCATTGAATTTGAGCTTGTGAATTCCCTGCTTTATTCCGCCCTCATAGTAAAAAGGGGAGGTAATGCCGTCATAACCCATACGGTGCTTTTTGCAACCGCAACGCTCTTTGCCCGCACCGCAAAATCTGCAACGCTCACCGTCAATTACAGGAAGATTTTCACGGCAATCGGCACAAATTTTTTCACCCTTTTCAATAAGTGCATTGCAATATCTGCAGTGTTCGGTCAAAAATAACCATAAAACCGTATCTTTTATATAATTAAAAAATTTCATTAGTTTTCCGCAAGATATTCGTCTGCATAATGTACCGCAACCGCACCGTCAGAAACGGCGGTAACAACCTGACGAAGAATTTTTGTGCGAACATCACCCACGGCATAAACGCCATTCACATTCGTGCGGGTTGATTCGTCTGCAATGATATAACCGCTTTGGTCAAGCTCAACCGCATTACCTAAAAATTCTGTTGCGGGCTTTCTGCCGATGCTTATAAAGATTCCGTCACAGGATAAATCGGTTATACTGCCTGTGTTCACATCTTTGATTTTCGCACCCACAACTCTGTTTTCAACAATGAAATCGTCAATTGTGCTGTTCCATAAAAATTCCACATTTTCAGCATTCATCAATGGCTCGTGATAAATCTTTGTAGCACGCAAAGTGTCCCTGCGGTGAACAAGATACACCTTTTTAACAAGCCTTGAAAGATACAAAGCATCCGCCGCCGCAGAATTTCCTCCACCCACAACAATAACGGTTTTATCCTTATAAAATCTGCCGTCACAGTGAGCACAATAGTGAATACCTCTACCAACTAAATCCTGCTCGCCATTAATTCCAAGCTCACGCGGATTTGCACCCGTTGCAATTATAACAGCTTTGCCGAAGATTTCATCTTTATTTGTTACAATCTTTTTAATCTTGTCAGAAAAATCTACCGACTTAACCTGCGTATACAAAGTTTTTGCGCCAAAGCGTTCTGCACCCTTTTTCATTTTCATACCGAGAGTAAAGCCGTCAATTCCCTCGTCAAAACCGGGGTAATTATCAATGTCCCCCGTCAGCGTCATCTGACCGCCCGCAGTCATCTTTTCAAGTATAATTGTATCAAGCCCAGCGCGTGAAGCGTATAAAGCGGCAGTATATCCCGCAGGGCCTCCTCCAAGAATAATTATATCGTAAATGTGTTCCATATTCTGACCTCCCGATTATAATTAAAGCTATTTTACCACATATATAACTATTTTTCTATTGCTTAAACATATATATAATTATATTTTCTCTTGTGCAATATGATTAAATATATAAGTCTTTTTTCTTGCATATTGAATATATGGAATTTGTTTACAACCAGTTAAAAAGTTGATATAATATATTGGTAAAATTCTGTAAAAAGGGGAATTTGCTATGAAAAAATTTAAAAAGATACTTTCTGTATTTATGGCAGTAATTATGATGCTGTCTTGCGTGTCAATTATCGGTTACGCAAAAGAGGACGAAATTACCCCCACAATTATTGTTCCGGGCCTCTTCCAGAGTGAATTTCATTATTATGAAAATGGTGAAATAGCCGTTGATGCTGACGGTAATCCTTTGGCAGCACCATTCTTTATGGATGTTTCAATGGACTTTATCGGTGCGGCGGTAACAACTGCGCTTCTTCCCATTGCAGCAATGCTTATTCGCCAAGAGGATAAGGACCAGTTGGCAGCCAAAGCAGTTTCAGAGCTTATTGGTGAATTGCTTTTAGGTAAGCAGAAGAGCGATGCTAACGGTAATCTTGTTACTGATGTTCGTGCAACCTATTATGACCATAGCTTTGCCGAGCTTTCAGAAGAACAGAAAACAAGTGTTTTGGGCCATTTCCCCGTTGAAGAGTATTTTGACCTTGCAGGTGAAGAATATCTTTATATCTTCAACTATGTTTCAACAGGTAATATGATTCAGACTGCAAATGACCTTTATGATTACATTCAGTTTGTAAAAGAAGATACAGGCTCAAAAAAGGTTAATCTTGTTCCCGTAAGCCAAGGCGGTTCAATTACCAATGCGCTTATGAAGATTTATTATGATAATGGAATATCTCTCAAGCGTGATATTAACCGAATTGTGTTTACAGTTCCCGCACTTGACGGCGCGGCTCTCATTGGCGACAGCTACAGATATGGCTTTACAAAGGGTAGCTATGAGATTTATAATACAATGTTCCCGTCAGTTATAGGTAAAGATAATTATCTCGGATATATTATCAACATTGTTCTTCGACTTATGCCCAAGGCAGATGTTGATAGCCTTTTAGATGTTGTTGTTGATACTCTTATTAACGATTATCTCAAATATTCAACACTTATGTGGGGACTTTGCCCGTCAGGCGACTACCCGACTTGTCGCGATATGTATCTTGCAGACGAAGAAATGGCAGAAATTCGCAGACAGGCAGATTGGTATTATGACGCACAGCTCAATTCTCAAAGATATATTCTTCAGGCAGTGCTTCACGGCGTTGAAGTATTTGATATTGTAGATACTAATGTTCATCTTTATCAGCTTGCAGTTTCTTATGATGAAATTAACGCTGACGGTATGATTCAGCTTTCTTCAACCTCAATGGGTGCATACAGCACAGGCGTTAACGAGAAGCTTCCCGAAGATTATGTTCCTGCGCGTGACTGTTGCTTTAACAAGAATCATAATCACGAAGACCCCGACGGAATAGTTGATGCTCGTGCAGGTCTTCTTCCTGACAGAACATTCTATTTCAGCGGCCAGAATCACGCAGAAACCGCTTCAAATGATGTTATTATGAGTCTTATTATTCATCTTCTTACTGATGAAAACTTTACAAGTGTTTATTCTTATCCCGAAAAGTTCCCGCAGTTCAATTATGCGAGAAACACATTACAGCTTCGCAAAGACGTTGACTCAATGAGAAATTACGATTTAAGCACTCTCTCATCTGCAGATGCAACAGAGCTTAAAAATGCTATTGCGCAGGTTGATGCTATGCTTGCAAACACAATTATTGATGTAGATGAATGCCAAGAGGCGAAGGACCGCTTCTATGCGATTTATGACAAAATTATAAATGCAGACACTATCATCAGCGATAAAGAAGCATCAAACACATTGCTTACTGTAACCAAGACAATCAGTGATGCACTTTACTATATTTATGGTGACGCAGCATTCAGCGAAATGCCATTTGAAATTTTAAATAAAATTTTATAAAAATAAAACCCCGTAAGGTTGTCTTGCGGGGATTTTTAAAATGAGGGATTCTTATCAAAGCACTAAAAAAACTAATGGTTTGTGTTCTTGCTTTGTCAATAACTTTTATCTTTGCCTCTTGTGAACAGGTTAAGGGCTTATTTCAGAATGAAGATAAATCAACAACCACAATAATTGACGACGAGAATTTATTGGATAATAGCTATAATGACAATCATGTGTCAAATTCTGATAATGCGACTGATGAGGATGTGGATTTCTTCGGCGAATGGTATTATGAAGAAACTACAACCCCGCAGGAGTTTTACGGGGATTTCTATGATGCCGAGATTACAAAGACAAATATCACTCTGCGAACCATATATAACTTTAAAAGTGACGGAACACTCATAAAAAGAATAGAGGTTGTCAATATAAGTGAAGTCCGTAAGGAGTATCGTTCGCTTATGGTAAATGTGGGTAGAAAAAAACTTCAGTCACAGGGAAAATTTCTTACCACCGACAATGTGCTTTATTACGAGAGTTATGCCGATAAGGTGCTGGCAGAAATCGTCGCAGAACAAAGCGGTGCATATGTGGAAGACGGCAATAATCTTATCTGTACACTCCATGGTGAAAATTCTAATGTAACCTTTACTATTAGCGGAAACAAATTAATTCTCATAAGCTCAGCTGCTTCAATTTCAAGCATAACCTTAACAAAGCTTTAATCATTAAATAGGGCGGGGCAATAAAAATGCCTATAAATACAACACCAAAGCCGATGGAATAATTCCCGTCGGCTTGAATTTTTGTACATAAATCAAAGCGGTATTTATGAAATGAATTTGTTTTAAATAATCAGATTAAATATAGTGTAAATGTTATTATTGTGTGATAGGATATATAACTAAAAATGAATTAAGATTGAAATCAGTTTTTTTTACGGTACAATTACTGATGAAGAAACTTAAGTTTTACTTGAAATGGGCGAGGAATGCGATTGAGGGCTTCTAATTATGAAAAAATTGTTAATTTTTAAATTTTGACCTTTTTTGACCTTGACAAAGTTGAAATAAGGTCTATAATTATAATTGTAAAAGTCAAAGAAAGTCAAAGTCAAAAAGGAGCTGGCTCTATGAATATCAGCAATATAATCGCATCTATGATTTCTGATATGCTTGAAAATGACGGCTATACAGAAATTCAGCGAAATGAGTTGGCGCAAAAAATCGGTTGCGTGCCAAGTCAGATAAACTATGTAATCTCGTCAAGGTTTACTCCCGAGCACGGCTATATTGTAGAAAGCCGTCGCGGTGGGGGAGGCTATATCAGAATTACGCGAGCCACCTATGACCCGCAGTCACTTAAAATGCACCTTGTGAATTCAATTGGTCAAATTCTTGACGAAAATACCGTTCGTGCACATATAAAAAATCTTTATGAGCGTGAAATTGTGGACGAAAAAACGGCTAAAATACTTTTGTCAGCATTAACGGGCAACGCTTATCGTGATATCCCCCGCGAATATGCAGACATTCTTCGCGCATCAGTTTTCAAACAAATGATACTTAATGTACTTTGATTTTGTAAGGAGGAAATAATTATGTTATGTCAAAACTGTGGTAAATACGACGCCACAACCCATGTGAAAAGAATTATAAACGGCGAGGCTGCCGAGGCGCACCTTTGCTCAGACTGTGCCCGTGCTTTAGGCTACACAGATGTTTTCGGCGGTTTCGGAAACACATTCAGTGATTTTTTAGGCTCATTCTTCGGCGAGCCCGCAAAGAGTGCTTTGGGTACACGCACAATCCGTTGTGAAAAATGCGGAAATACATTTAATGATATTGTAAACAGCGGTAAACTCGGTTGTGCTGATTGCTACAAAACCTTTTATGATAAGCTTTTGCCCTCTTTACAGAGAATTCACGGCAAAACCCGTCACGAAGGTAAAGTGCCCAATATCCGTCAAGCAGAGAACACAACTCCTGCCGACAGCTTAATCCGTCTTGAAACCGAGCTTAAAGAGGCAATTGACAGTCAGAATTTTGAAAAAGCGGCAGAGCTTCGTGATAAAATCAACGCAATGAAGGAGGGCGGCAAAAATGAGTAAATGGTATATAGGTGCAGGCGAGCAGAGTGATATTGTAGTAAGCACACGAATTCGCTTGGCAAGAAATATTGCGGAATATCCCTTCCCCAACAAATTGAATACTAAAAGCCGTACTGAGTTGAATATGCTGATTAAAGAGGCAGTTGAGGGCAATAATAAATTTGGGTTAGATTTCAAAGAAATGAAAACTCTTGCCCGCTTTGAAGCCGCTTCAATGGCAGAGCGCCACATTATAAGTCCCGAATTCGCCTCTGATGCTGACGGCAGAGCACTCCTCATTTCTTCCGAAGAGGATATAAGCATTATGCTTTGCGAAGAGGACCACATAAGAGTTCAGGTTATGAAATCGGGCTTTGCACTTGACGAGGCATATGCCGTGGCAGACGAAATCGACAATACTCTCGGCGAAAAATTCAATTTTGCCTTTGATGAGCGTATCGGTTATCTTACCCAATGCCCCACAAATTTGGGTACAGGTATGCGCGCATCAGTTATGCTTCATCTTCCCGCACTTACAATCAGCGGACAAATCCACAAGCTTATAAACACCGTTTCAAAGTTAGGTCTTACATTCCGCGGTGCATACGGCGAGGGCACAAATGCCACGGGCGATATGTATCAGTTGAGTAATCAGATTACTCTCGGTATTTCCGAAGAATTCGCAATCAAAAACTTAAAAGCAATCACACTTCAGCTTTGTGCTCAAGAGAGAACTGCACGCGAAGAATTACTCAAAGACCCAGTAACAGAGGATAGAATTTTCAGAGCATACGGAATACTCAAATGGGCAAGACTTCTTAATACGAAAGAGCTTATGGAGAACTTGTCGCTTGTGCGTTTAGGCTCTGTTTCAGGTAAAATAGGTGTCCCACTTGAAACCTTGAACGAGCTTATGGTGTCAATGCAACCCGCCACAATCAATGCCCGTGCAGGTCAAAGACTTGAAACACAAGAAAGAGATAAAATCAGAGCGACAGAGGTTAGAGCAAAGTTGAACTAAATGCACAATGCAAAATGCAAAATGCAAAATGCAAAATGAGGTACAAAAATGAATGATAATGTAATAGAAAGTAAAAGTTTTGATTTCGCAGTGCGAATAGTAAATTTATACAAACATATAATAAACGGAGAAAAAGAATATGTGATGTCCAAGCAACTTTTAAAAAGCGGTACAAGTGTTGGTGCTAATGTTAGTGAAGCACAGCAAGGTCAATCAAAAGCCGATTTTTATGCCAAAATGAGTATAGCATTAAAGGAAGCGAGAGAAACATATTTTTGGTTAAGATTGCTGCACGCAACGGATTACTTAACCGATAAAGAATTTGTTTCAATAGAGAAAGATGTAAAAGAAATTTTGGCGTTGTTGACATCAATATGTAAAACTACTCAAAAGAATAAAGAACAGGAAAAAGAGGATAAATAATTTTGCATTTTGCACTTTGCATTTTGCATTTTTGAATTGAGGTGATAATATGTACAACTTTACAGGATTTACAGAAAAGGCAAATATGGCACTCAACAAAGCGGTTGAGGTTGCCGAGGATTTAGGTCACACATACATCGGCAGTGAGCATATTTTGTTGGGACTTTTAGACAGCGCTGATTCCGTTGCAGGCAAAATTCTCACATCAAAGGGCTTGACCTATAAAAAGATTTTTGAGCTTTTACGCTCGCAGGTAGGCGCGGGTATGCCAACAGAATTACAGCCCGCCGATTTCACACCCCGCAGTAAGCACATTATTGAGGGCGCAATTGTTATGAGTACATCTATGAAGCAGAGTCTTGCGGGCACCGAGCATTTGCTCATTTCAATCTGCCGTGAGGGTAACGGATACGCCTGCGACCTTTTAAATCTTGCGGGCGTAAGCCCACAAATCTTGCTTAAAGAATTGGCAAATTCGGTCAGCGGAAATAAAAACAGTAACAACAAATACGGCAAAGAAAATCAGAAGAACGATAAAAGCGTGCTCGCAAAATTCTCGCGTGATTTAACCGCTTTGGCAAAAGAGAATAAAATTGACCCCGTAATCGGCCGTGAAAATGAAATTCAGCGCGTAATTCAGATTTTGAGCCGAAGAACAAAAAATAACCCCTGCCTAATCGGTGAGCCCGGTGTGGGCAAAACCGCAATTGCAGAGGGCTTGGCACTTCGTATTGCCAACGGTCAGGTGCCTGAGCTTCTCGCCGACAAACGAATTGTGTCACTTGATTTGACGGGTATGGTGGCGGGCACAAAATACCGCGGTGATTTTGAAGAACGCATTAAGGGTATTATTGACGAGGTTAAAAATTCAACGGATGTTATCCTCTTTATTGATGAGGTGCACACGCTTATCGGCACGGGTAGTGCCGAGGGCGCAGTTGATGCAGCAAATATCTTAAAGCCATCGCTTGCCCGCGGAGATTTGCAGGTAATCGGTGCAACCACTATTGACGAATACCGCAAAAATATCGAAAAAGATGCTGCTCTTGAACGCCGTTTTCAGCCCGTAACCGTAGGTGAGCCCAGCACCGAAGATGCAATTGAAATTCTTAAAGGTATCCGCGATAAATACGAGGCTCATCACAAGGTAAAGATTACCGACGAGGCAATTAAGAGTGCCGTTACACTCTCAACACGATATATCGGTGACCGCTTTTTGCCCGACAAGGCGATTGATTTGATTGACGAAGCCGCATCAAAGGTGCGACTTAAATCATATACTGCTCCGCCCGAAATCAAAGAGCTTGAGGCAAAAATCCAAAAGCTTTCAGCGGAAAAAGAAATGGCGGTAAATCAGCAGAATTTTGAACGCGCCGCCGCACTTCGTGATGAAGAAAAAGAGCTTCAACAGAAATACAACACCGAAAAGGCGAAATGGCAGTCGGCAGATACTAACCGCGATTTAGCCGTAACTGAACAGGAAATCGCCGAAATCGTGTCAAACTGGACGGGTGTGCCTGTAACACAGATGACCGAACAAGAAAGCGAAAGACTTCTCAAAATGGAAGAAGAGCTTCATAAAAGAATTGTTGGGCAGAATACAGCGGTTTCGGCAATCGCAAGGGCAATCCGTCGTGGCAGAGCGGGGCTTAAAGACCCCAAGCGACCAATCGGCTCATTCATTTTCAGCGGACCTACTGGTGTTGGTAAAACCGAGGTTACAAAGGCATTGGCTGAAGCAATGTTCGGTGATGAAAATGCAATGATTAGGCTTGATATGTCCGAATTTATGGAAAAGCACACAGTTTCAAAGCTTATCGGCTCACCGCCCGGCTATGTGGGCTTTGATGAGGGCGGTCAGCTTACTGAAAAAATCCGCAGAAAGCCATATTCGGTAGTGCTTTTTGATGAGATTGAAAAGGCTCATCCCGATGTGTTCAATATGCTTTTGCAAATTCTTGATGATGGTATTCTTACCGATTCACAAGGCCGCAGGGTAGATTTTAAAAACTGCGTAATCATAATGACCTCAAATGTGGGTGCGCGTATGATTACCGAAGAAAAAACCTCATTCGGATTTACCGAAAACAGCAATACTGCCTCACAAGAGAGAATTAAAGAGGCGGTTATGGGTGAGCTTAAAAACACCTTCCGCCCCGAATTCTTAAACCGCGTTGATGATATTATCGTTTTCAACCGACTTACCGAAGATGATATTAAGCAAATCGCGAAAAATCTTCTTAAAAACCTTGCAAAACGAATGGCAGATATTGAAATTACAATGAATTTTGATGAGTCTGTTACAGATTTTGTGGCAAAGGCAGGCTTTGATAAGGTCTATGGTGCACGACCATTAAAACGCACAATCCAGACTAAAATCGAAGATGTACTATCCGAAAAAATCCTCGATAAAACCATCGAAAAGGGCAAAGAATACACTTGCTCCTGCAACGAAAACGGCGAATTATTTTTCAAATAAAAAGTGCTTCCCTCTGACGAGGGAGGTGGGAACGCGTTAGCGTTGACGGGGGGAGGGAAAAAAAAAAAACTCTCCCCCAGCCATTTCCGCAAGCGAAAACGACAGCCCCCTCGTCAGAGGGGGCCATTTTTTTCTCTTATTTAATTTCTACTAACTCTTTTTCGTGCTCAATTATTTTATTAATATCATTCTTTCCCGAATGATTATACGGCTTAATTCTCAACCCTAAATACACAAGAAGTCCGCCTACAACATTGCAAAGTGTGTCTTCCATAGTGTCAATAAGAGCATATCTCATTGGGTCAAGCTCGGGAATTACATTGGGGTGGGCAAGGTGTGGGTTGTTATAAAGTATTGCAGCTTCTTCTGCGAGAGCCTTTGACCAATGCTGAGAGTCACCGCCTGCAATCTGGTCAAATGTGAATTCAAAAACCTCCCAGCCCGTGCAACCGAGGAATGAAACACCAAGCGCACAAAGAACTGCAATATTCATATGTACATATTTGCGGTCACGCTTCTGAATACAAGTGACAAGCTCATAGCCCATAATAACAGCAAATCCGCCAAGTACCGTGTGAAGAATAATGTCCCACGAATTTATGCTGTAATACCAGTTAAGGTAAGCACCGCCGAATGATGCACCCCATACAAGCGGAATAAGAATTGTCTGTATGTATGTGGGGAAATAGTAAAGCCAAGTTTTCTTGGGGAATACCTGCGAAATCTCCCACGCGAACATTGCAAGAAGATTTGCGCCCGTCTGCAAAACCTGTTGAATATCGGGTTCGTCACGGCGTAACCCTAAGCCAAAAGCCGAGTCAATCATCGCCACAATCATAGTAATTCTGAAAACCCACCATAATATAAGTTCCCATTTTTTAGGGACACTCACAAGTCTTTTAAAGTATTCTTTCATATTTACACCTCAAATCTAACTGAAATATATGATAACTCAAATATAAATAAAAGTCAAATTGAAGAATATGGATGATTATAGGCTCCACCCTTGAGGGTCGCGGGGCATCCGGTGGATGCCGAATTAGCGATGTCTGAGCCGGCAGGCGAGTAATGGAGCAGTCAAATGCGTAGCATTTGACTGAGGGGGGGTATCAAATAAAAGCCCCCCTTCCGTCACTCGCTTTGCTCGTGCCACCTTCTCCTCGGCGGGGGAAGGCTATGTTATATTTCAAATTAGTCTTGTCAAAATAAATAATCAATGTTAAAATACAAATTGTAATTAAATGTAATCCCCCAAAGGAGTTTCATTATGAGTTTAAAAAAGTTTATTGACACCGCACTTTGCAAGCCTGAAGAGGGCGACACCGTTGAATATTTTAACCTGAAAGCAAGAGTTTCAGGTAATGTGCTTACAAATGCCACAACTATCCCCGCGGGCGGATATAATTATGAGGCAGACATTACAAAATTCTGGGACGAATTCAAGGCATTAAAAAAAGAGGTTGATTATCCTCTTTCATTCAATACTTTAATGCTTCGTGTACTTGCCGAGGGCTTAAAGGTTGCCCCAAGACTTAATTCACACCTTGAGTACAAGGCAAAATCCTCTTGTGGCAGACTTATTATTAAAAAGCATATTGATGTTGCCGTGCCCGTGTTTATGGAGAGTGGCGAAACATTCCCGATTAAATTATGCCATCTTGAAGAAAAAAATCTCAAAGAAATCTATGAAGAAATGGACAGACTTTTGACTGTTCTTAAAACTACCGATGTTGACCGCGTGCTTTTTGATGTAATCGCACAGAGAATTATAGGCTTTGTGCTTAAAGGCAAAATCGGTATGGCGATGTCGCAGGTGATTTCGGGCTATTTCGGTAAATATAAGGTTGCTTCTTTTGCGGGCATTTTCAAGCACGCAGACCGCGACCCCGAAAAGTCACTTCAGCCCTATGAGCTCAACGAGGGTACAGTATGCCTTACAAATTTGGGCTCAATCAGCGCAGGACTTCCCGGTAATGTTACATATGCACCAATTCTTTATCCTCAAAGCTTTATTATGGCAATCGGTGCCGTTCAAGATAGGGAATATGTGTTTAAAAACGACAAGGGCGAAATTGAAATCGGCACAAAGAAAATGTTGCCCATAAACATTATGTTCGACCACAGAATCGGTGGATTTGGTGATGTTGTTCCATTCCTTAAAACAATCAACAACATCTTTGAAAACCCTGAAATAATCCGCGAATGGTAAAAAATTAGAATAAACTTATAAAACGCCTGCCAAGTTAAAAGTTGGCAGGCGTTCATTTTGCACTTACAATATTGAACCGTCTTTTTTAAAAAGAGGTAATTCTTCAAGATAAATTATATCGTCGCGTTTAGCAGCATCACCCTCGGCTAAAATGAACATCTTACCACAGACAATTCCGCCTGCGTCATTTACAAGCTTTTCAACGGCCTTGAGAGACTCGCCAAGTGATACAACATCATCAACAATAAGAATTCTCTTACCCTTCATAATTTCGGCATCTGCTGTGTCAAGATAGAGCTTCTGCTCGCCTTCGGTGGTGATTGAGTTAACTGTTGACTCAAAAACACCTGTCATATAAAGCTTTGGCTTTTTGCGGGCAACAAAATACTTCTGATTACCCTGAAGTCTTGCCATTTCGTGTGCAAGGGGAATTCCTTTTGCCTCTGCTGTGATTATGTAATCATATTCGGGAGCTTTTTTGAGTAATTCCTCTGCACAAGCCGTTGTAAGCTCGGGGTCACCGAAAATAACAAAAGCACCAATGTTGAGTTCATCATTAAGAGGGCAGAGGGGCAAATGACGCTCAAGCCCTGCAATAGTCATAGTGTGAAACATAATAATCCTTCTCCTTTAAAATAAAAAACGGCGGATATCCCCATCCACCGTTCCTTTTTGTTGATTAGTTAGCCAATGCGCGACTAAGCCAAATTTCAGCAATGTCCATAGCGGCATAAAGGCCTTTCTTTTCACTTGATTTTACAATTCTCTCACGGGCACTCACATCGGGGTCTGTGTTAATAAGCTGAACAGATACTTTTGAAGCAACTTCCACATCGCCAACGGGCTTTGTAGCCAAAATCTGCATCATAATAACATACTTTTCAGATGCTTCGCCGTAATAAAGAGTTTTACCGTTTCTTACCAACGGCTTGCCCTTATAAGTGAGGAATTTATTTTTCTCTGCCATATAAGCACCTCTTACTTATTCTTTGAAATTTTGAGATATTCTTTTACAAGGTCTTGTAAAAGCTCGTCTCTGTCAAGGCGGCGGATTAAGCTTCTCGCATTGTTGTGAGTTGTGATATAAGTGGGGTCTTCTGAAAGAATATAGCCCACAATCTGATTGATTGGGTTGTAACCCTTTTCAACCAAAGCGTCATAAACCTGCAAAAGTGTTTGACGCGTAGCTTCCTCACGGTCATCCTTTAATGAGAATTGAATTGTCTTGTTAGGGTCAAGCATTTCGCCACCTCCTGATACTAATTATAATTATTATATACTGTTTTTTGGTAAAAAACAATAGGAAAATTAAAATAAATGCAAAGTGCAAAATTATTTTTTATAATCAGCGTCGCAGACCCGAAATTTTGCATTGTGCATTTTACACTTTGCATTTAAAAAGCACCCCGAAGGGTGCTTTTTTCTATGATTTCAATGTTATATTCTCTTTTGCAAGCTCGGCAATAATCTCGTTCGCTACTTCCATAACCTCGTCACGAGTAAGAGTTTTCTCGGGGTGAGAGAATGTAAGTCTTACTGTGATTGATTTGCCGTTTTCGTCACGATAGGTGTCAGTAACCTCAACCTTTTTAATAAGCGGACAATTAGCATTTTCAATTGCCTTGCCGATTGGTGCAAAGGTCTCTGTCACGAATGAAAGGTCAACATCAATTGCGGGGAACTTTGAGGGCTCTGCATAGTGAATTCCTGCATCCTCGATTTCAGAGAATTTAGTAACATCAATTTCAGCGAATACAATAGCAGCCTTCTTGTCAATTTTCTTTGAAACTGTGGGGTGAACAATGCCGATTTCACCAAGTGCCACACCGTCACAACTGATAGTGTTGAGGTTTCTTGGGTGCTCATAAGAATGAGTAGCCTCACAGGGTGTGAATGTAAGAGCCTTGTGCTTGATGTTGTCAGCCATAACTGAAAGCATTGTTGAAAGCTCAACATAAAGTGCTTCAAGAGATTTTGTCTTGCTGAAAAGTGTAACGCAGAGTTTTTTCTGCTCGTCGCAAAGTCCGTCAGCCTTTAAGCCGTTAATTACCTTACCGATTTCAAATACACCGAAATCAGAAGCAAAGTTCACATTTGTCTTAACCTGACAAAGCTGTGTGGGAACGATGGAACGGCGGAGGGTCTTGATATTGGGGTTGGTAGCGTTGATCAGCTCCACATTGGGCTCAATGTCGATACCGAGCGCCTTGTACTCATCGTAGTACGCCCAGAGATAGGAGTGAAGCTCGTGGAGGGAGAAGCGCTTAACAAGGGTATTCTTGATGCGGTCCTCGACGGTCTTTTCCTGCGCGGGGCGAACGGGATACAGAGGAGCCTCCGCTGTATGCACGTCAAAATTATCGTAGCCGTAGATACGGGTGATTTCTTC
>JAZNYY010000033.1:0-4742 GCA_045594645.1 Candidatus Fimenecus sp. | reverse complement strand
CTTAACGGAAGACCCGGTTTCATCAATTTCCTTGATGCATTTAACTCTTGGCAGCTTGTAAAAGAGATTAAAGATATTCTTGGAATGCCCGCTGCAACATCATTTAAGCATGTAAGCCCCACATCAGCAGCAGTTGGTGTTAAGCTTTCAGACTCACTCAAGAAAGCTTGCTTTGTTGATGATATTGATGGTCTTGATGATTCTCCTCTTGCTTGTGCTTATGCTCGTGCTCGCGGTACTGATAGAATGTCTTCTTTCGGTGACTGGATTGCACTCAGCGACGAATGTGATGCTACAACAGCAAAGCTTGTTGCACGCGAGGTTTCTGACGGTATTATCGCTCCCGGTTATTCAGCAGAAGCTCTTGAAATTCTTAAGGGTAAGAGAAACGGCAACTATAATATCGTTAAGATTGATGCTGATTATGTTCCTGCAGTTCAGGAAAAGAAGCAGGTTTTCGGTATAACATTTGAGCAGGGAAGAAATAACTTCAGAATTGACGAAGAGCTTCTCTCGAATATGGTAACTGAGAATAAAGAGTTCCCCGCGGAAGCAAAGCGTGACCTTATTATTGCTCTCATTACTCTTAAATACACTCAGTCAAACTCTGTTTGCTATGCTTATGATGGACAGGCTATCGGTGTTGGTGCAGGTCAGCAGTCAAGAATTCACTGTACAAGACTTGCAGGTACAAAGGCGGATACTTGGCATCTTCGTCAGCATCCAAAAGTACTTGCTCTTCCTTTCAAGGATGAAATTCGCCGTCCCGACAGAGATAATGTAATTGACGGTTACATCAATAAGAATGAAGAAGATGTTTGTGCAGACGGTATCTGGCAGAAATATTTCAAAACTCAGCCCGAACCACTCACCGCAGAAGAAGCAAGAGCATATCTTGACACAATCACAGGTGTTTCTGTGGGTTCTGACGCATTCTTCCCATTCAGCGACAATATTGAAAGAGCACGCAAGAGCGGTGTTTCTTATATTGCAGAGCCCGGCGGTTCAATCCGTGATGATGTAGTAATCGATTGCTGTAATAAGTACGGCATTGCGATGGCATTCACAGGAATGCGTTTATTCCATCATTAATTCGAGGATAAATTATGAAAATTATGGTTGTCGGTGGTGGCGGTAGAGAACACGCTATCATCAAAAAAATTAAAGAAAATAAGTCTGTAACTGAGATTTTTGCTCTTCCCGGCAACGGTGGTATGAAGGATGATGCAACTCTTGTAAATATAGGCGCAAAGGATATTGATAATATCGTTAAATTTGCTGTTGATAATAAAATTGACTTTGCAGTTGTTGCTCCTGACGACCCGTTGGTACTCGGTGCTGTTGATGCACTCAACGCAGTCGGTATTAAATGCTTTGGTCCTAAAAAAGATGCTGCAATTATTGAAGGAAGTAAGGCTTTTTCAAAGAATTTGATGAAAAAGTATAATATTCCTACTGCCGCATTTGAAATCTTTGATAATGCTGAAGATGCTCTTAAATATCTTGAAACTGCACCAATTCCAACAGTTGTTAAGGCTGACGGACTTGCACTCGGTAAGGGTGTTATTATTGCAATGACACGCGAAGAAGCGATTGATGCTGTTAAGTCAATTATGGAAGATAAAATCTTTGGTGAGAGCGGAAATAATATTGTTATTGAAGAGTTCTTGACAGGTCCTGAGGTTTCAGTTCTTTCATTTACTGATGGTAATATTGTAGTTCCTATGATTTCATCAATGGACCACAAGCGTGCACTTGATAATGACGAGGGACTTAACACCGGCGGTATGGGAACAATTGCTCCCAATCCTTACTATACTGCTGACATTGCTAAGGAATGTATGGAAACAATTTTTGTCCCCACAATTAATGCAATGAAGTCAGAGGGCAGAACATTTAAAGGTTGTCTTTATTTTGGTCTTATGCTCACACCTAATGGGCCTAAAGTAATAGAATATAACTGCCGTTTCGGTGACCCCGAGACACAGGTTGTGTTACCTCTTCTCCAAAGTGATTTGCTTGACATTATGATGGCAGTTGCTGATGAAAAATTAACTGAAGATATGGTTAAATTCTCTGATAAATCAGCTTGCTGTGTTGTTATGGCATCAAAGGGTTATCCCGTTAAATATGAAAGCGGATTTAAAATTACTGTTGATGATGATTTCAGCGACAATCTTTATATTGCAGGTGCAAAACTCAACGGTGAAGATGTAGTTACTGCAGGCGGTCGTGTTCTTGGCGTCGTTGCAGTTGAAGATAACCTTGTAACAGCAATTGAAAAATCATATTCATCAGTTAAAAAGGTTCATTTTGACAACGCGTTTTATAGAAATGATATTGGTGCTAAAGCACTTAAAGTATTAAAGGAGGGATAATAAGGATGGTATATCGTATATTCGTTGAAAAGAAAGAGGGACTTGCACACGAGGCTATGTCTTTGCTTTCTGATGTAAATTCACTTCTCCTTATTGACTCTGTCAAAAATATTCGTATTCTCAACCGTTATGATGTTGAGAATATTGATAAGGATTTGTTTGATTACTGCAAAATGACAGTTTTTGCAGAGCCTCAGCTTGATATTGTTACTGACAGTTTCGCTGATGAGAATGCAACTGTATTTGCAGTTGAGTATCTTCCCGGTCAGTTTGACCAGCGTGCAGATTCGGCCGCGCAGTGTATTCAGATTATCTCAAAAGGGGATAGACCACTCGTTAAAACTGCAAAAATCTATGCAATTTACGGTGATATTTCTGCTGATGAGCTTGCAGAGATTAAAAAGTATGTAATCAACGCAGTAGAAGCTCGTGAGGCCACACTCCAGACATATGAAACTCTTGCAGTTGATTATGAAATCCCTACAACTGTCAAAACTCTTGATGGCTTCTTAAAGCTTAATGACGATGAGCTTCAAGATTTCGTTAATGAATACGGTCTTGCTATGGATAAGGACGACATTAAATTCTGTCAGAATTATTTCAAAACTGAAGACCGCGACCCAACAATTACAGAAATTCGTATGATTGACACATATTGGTCCGACCATTGCCGTCATACAACTTTCTTAACAACAATTGATTCAGTTAAGTTTAATGATGGGTATATTCAAAAGGCTTGGGAGCGCTATTTAGATGCTCGTAAAGACCTTAACAGAACAAAGCCTATTAATCTTATGGATATTGCCACAATGGCTCCAAAAGTACTCAAAAAGGCCGGTAAACTCGATAAACTTGACGAGTCAGAGGAAATCAATGCTTGCACAGTAAAAATCACAGTTGATGTTGATGGTCAAGACGAAGAATGGCTTCTTCTCTTTAAGAATGAAACACATAACCATCCTACAGAAATTGAGCCATTCGGTGGTGCGGCAACTTGTATCGGCGGTGCAATCCGTGACCCGCTTTCTGGCCGTTCATATGTTTATGCCGCAATGCGTGTTACTGGTGCAGGTAATCCGTTAAAAGCTGTTTCTGAAACTATGGAAGGTAAGCTTCCGCAAAGAAAGATTGTTCAGACTGCTGCCGCTGGTTATTCTTCATACGGTAATCAAATTGGTCTTGCTACAGGTCAGGTCGATGAAATCTACCACGACGGCTATGTTGCAAAGAGAATGGAAATTGGTGCAGTTGTAGCAGCAGCACCCGCAAGAAATGTTCGCCGTGAAGTTCCACAGCCCGAAGATGTTGTTATTCTTCTTGGCGGTCGTACAGGCCGTGACGGTTGCGGTGGTGCAACTGGTTCATCAAAATCTCATACATTGCAGTCACTTGAAAGCTGTGGTGCAGAGGTTCAAAAGGGTAATGCTCCCGAAGAAAGAAAACTTCAGCGTCTTTTTAGAAATGAAGAGGCATCTCGCCTTATTAAGCGTTGTAATGACTTCGGTGCAGGCGGTGTTTCTGTTGCTATCGGTGAGCTTGCAGATGGTCTTGAAATCGATTTGAACGCTGTTCCTAAGAAATATGACGGTCTTGACGGCACAGAGCTTGCAATAAGCGAATCTCAAGAGAGAATGGCTGTTGTTGTTGAGCCACAGGATGTAGCTCGTTTCTTAGAACTTGCTGAAACAGAAAACCTTGAAGCAACAGTTGTTGCAAAGGTTACTGCAGAGGCAAGACTCAGAATGAATTGGAACGGTAACACTATCGTCGATATTTCAAGAGAATTCTTAAACTCTAACGGTGCTGAAAAACATATTGACATTGAAACTGCAAAATCACTTGATTATAAAAAGCAAATTTCTGATGATTTTGTAGCTGAATATAATAAGCTTGCTGATGACCTCAATGTTTGCTCAAAGCGTGGTCTTTCTGAGCGTTTTGACTCAACTATCGGTGCAGGCACAGTTCTTATGCCATTCGGTGGTAAAAATCAGCAGACACCAATTCAGTCAATGGTACACAAGGTTTCTGTTGAAAATAATCAGACAAAAACTTGCTCATATATGGCTTGGGGTTATAACCCGTTTATCTTTGAAAAGAATCAGTACAACGGTGCATATCTTGCTGTTGTTGAGTCAATTTCAAAGCTTATTGCAACAGGTGCAAAATTTGAGGATGTTTATCTTACATTCCAAGAGTATTTTGAAAAGCCCAAGAAAGAAGCTACTCGTTGGGGTAAGCCTCTTGCTGCACTTTTAGGCTCTTATGATGCACAGATTGATTTAGGTGTTGCTTCAATCGGTGGTAAAGACTCAATGAGCGGTACTTTTGAAGATATTGATGTTCCTCCAACACTTGTTTCTT
>JAZNYY010000032.1:0-11448 GCA_045594645.1 Candidatus Fimenecus sp. | reverse complement strand
CAACATAGAACATAATACTATGTAGGGTCGCTTCACGAAGCGACCGTTCCAAAGTGTGTAATTAAACTACAAACGGGCGATTCGTGAATCGCCCCTACAAGATTACATAACCATATAAATGAGTTAGACAAATTCAAATTTATTTGTTTTTATATGGTATTTAATTACAAAATATGTTATACTATCTATGATTTTGATTATTTGGAGCGTCGTTATGAAAATTTTAGCTATTGACGGCAACAGCATAGTAAACCGCGCCTTTTACGGCATTAAACAGTTGACAACAAAGGACGGTCGTTTTACTAACGGAATTTACGGATTTATGAGTATTTTTTATAAGCTTTTCGAGGAGGTTGAGCCCGACGGCGTGGCTATTGCCTTTGACCTTAAAGCGCCAACCTTCCGCCATAAAATGTATGACGGCTACAAGGCAAACCGCCACGGTATGCCACCCGAGCTTGCACAGCAGATTCCCGTACTCAAAGAGCTTTTGGGTGCGTTGGGATATAAGATTATTCAGCTTGAGGGCTATGAGGCTGACGATATTCTTGGTACAGTCGCAGGTATGTGCGGTGAAAATGACGAGTGCTATATTGCCACGGGTGACCGCGACTCATTCCAGCTTATTCGCAACAATGTAACGGTGCTTTTGCCTCATACAAAAATGGGCAGAACACAGACCGAAGTGTATGACGAAGCCCGACTTCGCACGGAATATGGTGTTACTCCCTTGCAGATGATTGATATTAAATCCTTGCAGGGTGACTCATCTGACAATATTCCCGGTGTTGCGGGTGTTGGCCCTAAAACCGCAGGGGATTTAATTCAAAAATACGGCTCCGTACAATATATATATGAAAACATTGACGCTCTTGACATTAAAGAAAATCTTAAAAATAAGCTTTTAACGGACAAGGAAAAGGCTTTTTTGAGCTATACTCTCGGCACAATCATCAACAATGTGCCACTTGAGTGCAGTCTTGCGGATTTAACACCGAAGCAGGCTGACGAGGCACGCGCCCGTGCAATGCTTGCTGACCTTGAAATGTTCAAGCTTATTGAAAAACTCAACTTCGCAGTGCCAACCTCAACCGAAAAGGCAGAAGAAAAGGTTAAGGAACTGGGCTTTACCGCCGATTTTGATACGAACGAATTATTCAATAAAATCAAGGCGGAAAAAGAGGCTTACTTCACCGCAGATTATGAGGATTTGGACAACCCTCAATTCTGTATTCTCTGCGACAACACCGTTTATCACCTTGAGCCCATGCACCTCGGCTATTTTGATTTTGTGAAGGCTCTTTTAGAGGATGAAAATATCGCAAAATATACCGATAATTCAAAGCTTTTATACCGCTTCGGATTTTTAAATAAGATAGACATAAAAAATGTGGCTCTTGACACCTCACTTGCGGGGTATATTCTCAATCCGTCAGCCAACGGCTATGCACCCTTGCGACTTTGCGAGGAGTATAAAGCGCCGATTCCTAAGGTGAATTCGGAAATGCCCTTGGCGGTTGATTGTGCCGTGATGCGTTCAGTTTCAACAAGACTTAAAACTGAAATCGAGGCAAACGGGCAGGAATATCTGCTTTATGAAGTTGAAATGCCACTTGCAGAAGTGCTTGCATCTATGGAGCATTTAGGCTTTATGGCAGATAAAAAGGGCATTGCCGACTTCTCACAAAAAATCAGCGCAGAGCTTCGTCAAATTCAAAGCGAAATTTACGAATTGGCTGGGGAGGAGTTTAACATTAACTCACCCAAGCAGTTAGGCGTAATTCTATTTGAAAAAATGGGACTTCCCGCACGCAAAAAGACAAAAAGCGGATACTCAACCAATGCAGATGTGCTTGAAAGTCTGCAGGATGAAAGCCCCATAATTGAAAAAATATTGTGGTTCAGAACTCTGTCGAAGCTTTATTCAACCTATTGTGAGGGACTTCTCAAGGTAATCGGTGAGGACGGCAGAATTCACTCATCATTCATACAAACTGAAACTCGAACGGGCAGAATTTCATCAACCGAGCCAAATCTTCAAAATATCCCCGTGCGTAAAGAAATCGGTCGCGAAATGCGTAAATTCTTTATGGCGAAAGATGGTTGTCTGCTTGCAGATGCCGACTATTCACAGATTGAACTTCGCGTGTTGGCTCATATTGCAGACGACGAAGAAATGCTAAAAGCCTTTAACGATGAGGTCGATATTCATACAGTTACTGCTTCGCAAGTGTTCAATATGCCACTTCAGATGGTTACACCATTAATGCGTAGCCGTGCCAAAGCCGTTAACTTCGGTATAGTTTACGGTATTGGTGCATTCTCTCTTGCAAAGGATATCGGCGTTACTCGTAAAGAGGCTGACGAGTATATTAAGGGTTATTTGCGTCATTATGCGGGCGTTGATAAATATATGGAAACTGTTGTGGCAGATGCCAAGGGAAAGGGCTATGTCGCAACGCTTTGGGGCAGAAGAAGATATCTTCCTGAGCTCACCGCATCTAACGGAATGCTGCGTGCATTTGGTGAGCGAGTTGCAAGAAATATGCCAATTCAGGGCACGGCGGCGGATATTATTAAAATTGCAATGGTGCGTGTTTATAACCGCCTTAAAGCCGAAAAAATGGAAGCAAAACTCATTTTGCAGGTGCACGACGAATTAATTGTCGAAGCCCCCGAAAATGAAATCGAAAAAGCCTCAAAAATCCTCTCTGAAGAAATGGAAAATGCCTGCCAAATGAAAGTCCGACTCCGTGCAGATGTAAATACGGGCAAGACTTGGTACGACGCAAAAGGTTAAGAATCTTGTAGGGGCGATTCACGAATCGCCCGCAACAAAGGATGACTTATGAAAAAAATAATGTTTATATGCAGTGGTAACACTTGCAGAAGTCCCTTAGCAGAGGGATTATTCAAAAAACATCTTGAAGAAAATAATATAACTGATATTGAGGTCGGCAGTGCGGGATTAAGCGTATTCCCCGGTGATGAGGTCAGCATAAACTCCGCCCTTGTTGCAATGCAAAGGGGAGTTAATATCTCACTTCACCGTGCAAGAAGGCTCAATCCTCAACACCTTTCTGAAACTGATTTGTTTGTCTGTATGACCGAAACTCACGCAAACGCACTTTCCAGATATTGCGACAGCTCAAAAATAATGGTGCTCAATGTGCCCGACCCTTACAGTAGAGCAATTGACGTTTATGAGGAATGTGCAAACAGTCTTGAAAAAGAATTTCCGCGAATTCTCAAAAGGCTTAACGAAATGCCCTCAATTAGACAAATGACTGAAAAAGATATTCCTGAAATCGCAGAACTTGAAAAAAACTGCTTTTCAGAGCCTTGGAGTGAGAATTCTTTAAAAGAAGAACTCGCTAATGATACTGCAAGATTTTATGTGCTTCGTGATAATGATAATTTGCTCGGATATATCGGTGCCAACAATATCTGCGACGAGGTTTATATCACCAATGTTGCGGTGAATGAGGCTTGTCGAGGTAAAGGCTACGGCAAAATGCTTGTAAATCACTTAGCGAAGCAAGCAGAAGCCGAAAATGCACTTTTTGTTACCCTTGAGGTGCGAAAATCCAACGAAAACGCAATCGCACTTTATGAAAGATGCGGATTTAAAAAGGTGGGCGAAAGAAAAGATTTCTATTCTAAACCTACTGAAAATGGATTGATTTATACACTTTATTTAAAGGAATTTTAACTATGAAAATTTTAGCAATTGAAAGCTCTTGCGACGAAACTGCTGCCGCCGTAATAGAGGACGGCCGCGAAATTTTGTCAAATGTGGTGTCAACTCAGATTGAAAAGCATAAGATATTCGGCGGTGTTGTGCCCGAAATCGCTTCAAGATTACATACTGAGAATATCTCTTGGGTGGTTGAAAAAGCACTCGGCGATGCAAACTGCACTCTCGATAATGTAGACGCAATCGCAGTAACCTATGCACCCGGGCTTATCGGTGCGTTGCTTGTGGGTGTTAACTACGCAAAAGGTCTCGCCCTTGCAAGCGGAAAACCACTTGTTCCCGTTCATCATCTCCGTTCACATATCGCGGCGAATTATATCACTCATAAAGAACTTAAACCTCCTTTTATGTGCCTTGTGGTGTCGGGTGGTAATACTCTGCTTTGCAAGGTTAATGATTACACCGATTTTGAGGTTGTGGGCAGAACCCGTGACGACGCGGCAGGTGAGGCAATGGACAAAGCGGCCCGTACACTTGGCCTTTCATACCCAGGTGGCGTAAATCTTGATAAAATCTCAAAAAATGGGGATAATACAAAATATAAATTTCCCAAACCGCGAGTTGACGGCAGTCCTCTCGATTTCAGCTTTTCGGGACTTAAAACCTCGGTTATCAACCTTGTTCATAATGCAGAGCAAAAAGGCGAGGAGTTAAACTCCGCAGATGTTGGTGCGTCATTTATCAATGCGGTTGTGAATTCACTTGCTGAAAATACCGAAAAAGCAATGGAGCTTTATAACGAAAAAACACTTGTGTTGGCGGGCGGTGTTTCTGCGAATTCGGTGCTTCGTACCCGTATGGAAAAGCTCGCAAAAGAAAAGGGCTGGGATTTGTATTTGCCCGATTTATCTCTCTGCGGTGATAATGGCGCAATGGTTGGTGCGCAGGGCTATTTTGAATTTTTAAAGGGCACAGTTGCCCAAATGGATTTAAACGGTAAAGCCACCGCAGATATTACTAAAAGCTATGAAAACTGATAATTATTTATAATTGTATATATAATATACAGAATTTGGTAATATTTATTTGACAAAATGTTAACATTTTAACCATTGAAAAAATGCAGGATTTAGGATATAATTATTCATACCAAAGTTAAATTGGGAAATTTGGTAATTTTTTCAAAAAATGAAATTTTAATAAAGGAGTAAGGTATTATGGCACTTACAAAGAACAAGTCAATTCTTGAGTGGATTGATAAGCAGATTGCACTTGTAAATCCTGACAAGGTTGTTTGGATTGACGGCTCAGAAGAGCAGACAGAGGCTCTTCGTGCAGAGGCTTGCGCAACAGGTGAAATGGTAAAGCTTAATCAGGAGCTTCTTCCCGATTGCTACTACCACAGAACACACCCAACTGATGTTGCCCGTGTTGAAGACAGAACTCTTATCTGCTCAAAGAAAGAGGAAGATGCAGGCCCCACAAATCATTGGATGGACCCCGAAAAAGCATACGCAATGCTTTATGATATTGCAAAAGACAGCTACAAGGGCAGAACAATGTATGTTATCCCTTATTCAATGGGCCCTGTTGGCTCACCTCTTGCAAAAGTAGGTATTGAGCTTACAGACTCAATCTATGTTGTACTCAATATGCTTATTATGACTCGCGTTGGCACAAAGGTTATGGAAGCTTTTGGCGACGAGAGCAACGACTGGGTTCGCGGTCTTCACTGTAAGTGCGACATTGACCCCGAAAAGAGATGGATTTGTCAGTTCCCTGAGGATAACACAATCATTTCAGTAAACTCAGGTTACGGCGGAAATGTTCTTCTCGGTAAAAAGTGCTTTGCTCTTCGTATTGCTTCATATCAGGGTAAAAACGAAGGCTGGCAGGCAGAGCATATGCTCATTCTCGGTATCGAAAACCCCAAGGGCGAGGTTAAGTACATCTGTGCTGCATTCCCCTCAGCTTGCGGTAAAACAAACCTTGCTATGCTTATTCCTCCCGAGGGATATCTTGCAAAGGGTTATAAAGTATGGTGCGTAGGCGACGATATTTCTTGGATTCGTAAAGGTCCTGATGGCAGACTTTATGCTATCAACCCCGAAAACGGATTCTTCGGCGTTGCACCCGGCACAAATGTTAAGTCAAATTCCAATGCTCTTGCTTCAACAAAGAAGGGCACAATCTTCACAAATGTGGCTCGTAATCTTGATGACAACACAGTTTGGTGGGAAGGTCTTGACAAGAATCCTCCCGTTAATGCAGAAGAATGGACAGGAATTAAGACAAACGGCGTAGAATGGAAGGCAGAGGGCAAGAACCTTGCTCATCCCAACAGCCGTTTCACAGCTCCCGCTGTAAACTGCCCCTGCATCAGCTCAGAATTTGAAAATCCCGCAGGTGTTCCCATTTCAGCATTCGTATTCGGCGGCCGTCGTGCAAAGCTTGCTCCCCTTGTTTATCAGTCACGCGACTGGAATCACGGTGTATTCGTAGGCTCAATTATGGCTTCTGAGACAACAGCTGCAGCACCAGGTGCAGTTGGTGTTGTTCGTCGTGACCCGATGGCTATGCTTCCATTCTGCGGTTACAATATGGGTGACTATTGGCAGCATTGGATTGACATCGGTAAGACTCTTGATGCTGATAAGGCACCAAAAATCTTCAATGTTAACTGGTTCAGAAAAGATGACGAAGGCAACTTTATGTGGCCGGGCTTCGGCGACAACCTTCGTGTTCTTGAATGGATTATCAAGCGTTGTGAGGGCGAAGTTGACGCTCAGGAAACAGCAATCGGTTATCTTCCTTATGCAAAGGACATCAACCTTGAAGGTCTTGAGGACGAAGTAACTGTTGAATCACTTGAGAGCATTCTCGATGTTGATAAGGAACTCTGGGCAAACGAAGCAGACGGAATCGCAGAATTTTATGCTAAGTTTGGTGACAAGCTTCCCGAAACACTTAAAGCAGAGCTTGAAACACTCAAAGCAAACCTTAAATAATTAGAAAAACGAGGTCGAAAGACCTCGTTTTTTAAATGCAAAATGCAAAACGCAAAGTGCAAAATGTAGGGGCGATTACCATTTATTACCTTCGTTATTTTATATATTTTTAATTTGGAAATTGTAACTTTGTAGGGGCAGGTCTCTGTGCCTGCCCGTAATTGTATTGTGACTACTGAATAGCCTACGGCGGGTGCTTATGCTCCCGCTATTTTTTGCACCTTGACATATACCCCCATAGGGTATATAATGAAACCATAAAAGGAAGTGATTCTATGAGTAATACTTGTGAAATGTGTAAAACAAAAATCCGTAGTGAAGAAGAATACAAGGCGTTAATTAATCGTCTTAACCGAATTGAAGGTCAAATTCGCGGAATTCGTGGTATGGTTGAAAAAAATGCCTATTGTACGGACATAATAATGCAGGTGTCCGCCGTCAATGCGGCACTTAATGCGTTTAATAAAGAATTACTTTCAAATCATATAAAAACCTGCGTTGCCGATGATATTAAGGCAGGTAAAACCGAAACTGTTGACGATTTGTTGTCGACCTTGCAGAAGCTAATGAAGTAGGTGAATTTATGACACAATATAATGTTACAGGTATGAGCTGTGCCGCTTGCGTTGCGCGTGTTGAAAAAGCCGTAAACGCAGTTGATGGTGTGAATTCGTGCTCTGTCAGTTTGCTTACAAACACAATGGGAGTTGAGGGCTCGGCAGACCCGCAAAAAATCATTTCTGCGGTGACAGAAGCAGGCTATGGCGCAAGTCTTAAAGACAGTAAAACCGCACAGTCAAAGTCAAACGATGAAGATGCCTTAAAAGATACCGAAACACCAAAATTAAAGAGAAGATTAATTGCATCATTGGGATTTTTGATAGTCTTAATGTATATCTCAATGGGTCATGTTATGTGGGGCTGGTGGTTGCCCGAAGTCTTGGCAACAAATCCCCTTGCAATCGGTATTTCGCAGTTGCTTTTGACCACAATTGTAATGGTAATTAATCAAAAATTCTTTATAAACGGAGTCCGCGGACTACTCCACCGTTCACCTAATATGGATACCTTGGTGGCTCTCGGCTCGGGCGCGTCATTTGTGTACAGCGTTTATGCACTTTTTAAAATGACTGCCGATGTTGAAATGGCTCACCATTGGCTGCACGAATTCTATTTTGAGTCAGCGGCAATGATTTTAACGCTTATAACTGTTGGCAAAATGCTTGAAGCCCGTTCAAAAGGCAAAACCACGAATGCACTTAAATCTTTGATGAAATTGGCACCGAAAATCGCTGTTATTATAAAAGACGGTGTCGAAACCGAAGTGCCCATAGACCAAGTACAGATTGGTGACATATTCGTCGCTCGCCCCGGTGAACAGATTTCAGTTGACGGCGAAATCATTGAGGGCTCAACGGCAGTTGACGAATCAGCACTAACGGGTGAGAGTATTCCCGTTGACAAATCGGCAGGGGACAGAGTTTCTGCCGCAACCCTTAATCAGTCGGGCTATATCAAATGCCGAGCACTGCGCGTTGGCGAGGACACAACTTTATCTCAAATCATTAAAATGGTGAGTGATGCCGCCGCAACGAAAGCACCAATCGCAAAAATTGCCGATAAAGTTTCGGGTATTTTCGTCCCCGCGGTAATCACAATCGCGGTAATCACAATTATTGCTTGGCTTGTCAGCGGTCAGCCCATAGGCTATGCACTTGCCCGCGGAATTTCAGTTCTGGTAATCAGTTGCCCTTGCGCATTAGGGCTTGCTACACCCGTTGCAATTATGGTTGGTAACGGTGTAGGTGCTAAAAACGGAATTCTCTTTAAAACTGCCGTGTCATTGGAAGAAACGGGCAGAGTAAACACCGTTGTGCTCGACAAAACGGGCACAATCACCCAAGGTCAACCGAAGGTTACTGATATAATCCCCGCAGAAAATATTACCGAAGAACAGCTTATTAATTTTGCGTATTCCATTGAAGTCAAGAGTGAGCATCCGCTGGCAAAGGCGATTACCCAAAAGGGCGAAGAAATGAGTCTTAATCCCGCAGATGTGCAAAATTTCAAGGCACTTTCGGGTAATGGCGTTACCGCAGAAATCAACGAAAAAGTTTTATATGGCGGAAGTCTTAAATTCATAAGCGAAAAGGTAACTGTTGATGAAAATACAATCAAAATTGCCGAAAAACTCGCCGATGAGGGTAAAACTCCCTTGCTTTTCAGCATAGAAAATCGACTTTTGGGCATAATTGCAGTAGCCGATGTAATTAAAGAGGATAGTCCGCAGGCAATTAAAGAATTGCAGAATATGGGAATTCGTGTGGTAATGCTTACGGGAGATAACGAAAAAACCGCCAACGCAATCGGTAAAATCGCGGGTGTTGACGAGGTTATTGCAGGGGTACTCCCCGACGGTAAAGAAAAGGTAATTCGCCGTCTTAAAGACAAGGGCAAGGTTGCAATGGTGGGCGACGGCATAAATGATGCCCCCGCACTCACTCGTGCTGACATCGGCATCGCAATCGGTGCGGGTGCAGATATCGCAATTGACGCGGCAGATATTGTTTTAATGAAGAGTCGACTTTCAGATGTGCCCGCCGCAATAAGACTCAGCCGTGCAACTCTTCGCAATATCCACGAAAATCTGTTTTGGGCATTTTTCTATAATGCAATCGGAATACCCCTTGCCGCTGGTGCATTTATAAGTCTATTTGGTTGGGAGTTAAACCCAATGTTCGGCGCGGCGGCAATGAGCCTTTCCTCATTCTGTGTAGTATCAAACGCGTTGCGACTTAACTTTAAGGATATCCGCAATGCGAAAAAAGATAAAAAGAAAAAATTAAAAATAAAGGAGAAAAAACCAATGGAAATCACAATGAAAATTGAAGGTATGATGTGCCCCCACTGTGAAGCACATGTTAAAAAGGCACTTGAAGGCGTTGCAGAGGTTCGAGAGGCAATCGTAAGCCATAAAGACGGCACAGCAATTGTTACTCTTGACGCTGACGCAGCCCCCGCAACTCTCAAAAAAGCAGTTGAAGAACAAGGATACAAGGTAATCGACTAAAATGTAAGGCGGGGGTTTGTTACCTCCGAAATAAAACGCAATCACCCATTATATTTTCCACTTTTTGTGGCAGAATATAGTGGGTGATTTTTATGTTATCAATCTGGTCAGCGTATTCAGAATTTAAAGATTTTCCAACTCTTGACGGTGACAAAAAAACCGATGTTCTTGTTATCGGCGGTGGTATTGCGGGCATTTTATGTGCCTATAAATTAAAGCAAAGGGGAGTAAACTGCATACTTTTAGAGGCGGATAAAATCTGTCGCGGAGCAACACCGAATACTACCGCAAAAATAACCTCACAGCACGGATTTGTCTTTGATAAGCTCGTAAAAAGCTTTGGTGAAGAAAAAACAAGAATGTTTCTTGATGCCAACGAAAAAGCAATAGGTGAGTATCGTAAATTAGCCGAAAAAATACCCTGCGATTTTGAAATTACCGATAATTTTATCTATTGCAAGGACAGTATGAAAAAAGTTGAAAAAGAGCTTTCTGCCCTTGAAAAAGTGAGTTTTCCTGCAGAATTCGTTGGGGATATTCCCGTTCCCATTGAGATTGTCGGTGCGGTGAAATTTCGTAATCAGGCACAATTTAATCCACTTAAATTGCTTTCAGAATTGTCAAAGGATTTAGAAATTTATGAGAACTCAAAGGTCTTTGAGGTGCGTGGTAATACTGCCATAACCTTTCACGGCGATGTGGTGGCAGATAAAATTATAATCGCAACGCATTTCCCGTTTATGAACAAGCGCGGTGCATATTTTGTCAAGCTTTATCAGGAGCGTTCTTATCTTATTGCATATGAAAACGGTCCAAAGGTCAACGGAATGTATCTTGATGAGGCAACGGGCGGATATTCATTTCGCAATTACAAAAATTATCTTATTGTCGGCGGCGGTGACCACAGAACAGGCAAGCAGGGCGGAGCATATACTCAAATACGGAATTTTGCAAAAATCCATTATCCCGATTGCCCCGAAAAATATCATTGGGCGACACAGGATTGTATGAGTCTTGATTCTGTGCCGTATATTGGTCAGTATTCACCGAAAACACCGAATTTGTTTGTCGCAACCGGCTTTAATAAATGGGGTATGACCTCTGCTATGGTGTCGGCAAACTTGCTTGCAGATTTGGTGATGGGGAAAGATAACGAGTACAAAGAGGTGTTTTTACCTTCGCGAAGTGTACTCACAACCCAGCTTTTCGTGAATTTGGGCGAAACGGCAATCAACCTTGCTACACCCACCACAAAGCGTTGTCCACATATGGGCTGTGCACTTAAATGGAACCCCGACGAGCACACTTGGGATTGCCCCTGCCACGGCTCACGATTTACAAAAGACGGACAGGTTATCGAAAACCCCGCAACAGATGATTTAAAATAGTTTATTTTTCCGCAATACTGCGTGGCGTTCAGCTCGCGGTATTTTTATACAGCTTCGCTTCCGCCACATTGTCTTGCGAAAAAATAAATCTATTTTAGTTTTAGTTGAAGTCGGAGGCCAAGCGGTCTTAGGAAGACAAGAGCAGAACACAACTCCTTGGCTCACAGAACGACATGGCTACGATCCGACTTCAATACTGCGTGGCGTTCAGCTCGCGGTATTTTTATACAGCTTCGCTTCCGCCACATTGTCTTGCGAAAAAATAAATCTATTTTAGTTTTAGTT
>JAZNYY010000031.1:0-39467 GCA_045594645.1 Candidatus Fimenecus sp. | reverse complement strand
TGGCTGAATACATACAAAAAGTATATCTTCCGGTTGAAAAGTTGAAAAAACTTCACGGTAAAGTTTAAAATAGCGTTCGTTTTAGAGTTCAGAAGGAGTCTTTAATTTGTCCGGTAAAAAAATCAATCAATTAAAGGGCGGAGTTATATTATCTTATTTGTCCTTGTTTTTAGGTAACGGAATAAGCATAATTTATACTCCCATTATGCTCAGATTATTAGGTCAAAGTGAATATGGTCTTTACAATTTGGTATCGTCATTTGTAGCTTATTTAGGACTTTTAAGCTTCGGCTTTGATAATACATATTTAAGATACTACACACAATATAAGGCAAAAGAAAGTAAAGAAAAAGTAGCATCTCTTAACGGAATGTTCTTGGCAGTTTTCTCTGCTATGGGCTTGGCTGCTCTTATATTAGGCAGTATTCTATGTAATTTTTCTAATGAAATTTTTGGCGATAAATTAACTGCTTCAGAACTTGAAACCGCAAAAATTCTGATGATATTGTTGGTTATAAATGTTGCAATAACATTCCCTTCTAATGTGTTTAAGATATATATCAATGCCAATGAAAGATTTGTTTTTGCAAAAGTTGTTAACTTAATAAAAACTATAGTTAATCCATTTGTTACCATACCGTTGTTGTTGCTCGGTTATAAATCTGTTGCTTTGGTAGTAGTTACTTTAGTTTATACAGTGGTTATAGATGTGCTGAATATCTGGTACTGCTTTAAAAAACTGGATATGAGAATAAGCTTCAAAAACTTTGAATTCAAGCTCTTTAAAAATATCGCAGGATTTTCTTTGTTCGTTTTCCTTGGTGAGATTGTTGATGAAATCAACTGGAATGTAGATAAATTCTTGTTAGGTCGCTTTAAGGGAACTGTAGATGTTGCCATATATGGTGTGGCGGCGTCATTGTCGGGTTACTTCCGTCAGTTTTCAATATATATATCAAGTGTTTTCTCGCCACGAGTTAATAAGATAGTCGCCCTTGAAAATGATAATTCAAAGCTTACCGAGTTAATGATTAAGGTCGGCAGAATACAGTATTTTGTGTTGGGACTTGTTGCAAGCGGATTTGTATTCTTCGGTGAGAGCTTCTGTGTACTCTGGGCAGGTGAGGAGTATCGTTCATCATATTTGATAGCGGTTGCTTTAATGGTACCAAGTATTATTCCTCTTGTTCAGAATATAGGAATAACCATTCTTCTTGCAAGAAACAAACACCGTTTTAGAAGTGTCGCTTTCTTTATAATTGCAATTATAAATGTGTTGATAAGCATACCATTGTGTATGTTGTATGGCGGTGTGGGTTGCGCCATAGGAACAGGCATTTCCCTTGTTGTGGGCAATGGACTCATAATAAACTTGTATTATAAAAAAATCGGTTTAAATATAGGCTCGTTCTGGAAATCAATCATATCAATGTCTAAGGGCCTTATTATTCCCGTTGCAGCAGGGGTGTTAACTATTGTGTTCGATATTTCTTATAATTGGTTAACAATGTTGTGCGGTATTGCAGTTTATGCTTTGGTTTACTTGATTTCAATGTATAAACTCGGATGCAATGATTACGAAAGAAAACTTATTTTTGGATTTATTAAAAAAATAAAGGGAAAGATATCACATGCAAATATATAAAAACCGAGAATTATGTAGCGGTTGTTCAAACTGCGCTAATAAATGCCCTAAAGAATGTATAAAAATGGTTCCCGACGATAAAGGCTTTCTTTATCCTGAAGTTGACGAAAGCAAGTGCATTAATTGTCTTAAATGTCAAAAAGCTTGTCCTACATATTCAGAAGAATCAGAAAAAAGCATTCCTAAAATGTTTTCATATACCAGTAACAATGCTGAAGTTCTTGAGCGTTGCTCATCGGGTGGCGCTTTCGGAATGATAGCAGATATGGTATTGTCAGAGAACGGCTATGTGTGTGGAGCAGTATGGACATCTGACCTTAAAGTTAAACATACAGTTACTAATTCAACTGAAACCGTAAAAAAAATGTATGGTTCAAAGTACCTGCAAAGTGATTTAGGAGATTGTTTTAAAACAATTGAAAGCCTGTTAAAAGAAGAAAAACAAGTTCTCTTTAGCGGTACACCTTGTCAGGCGTTGGCTTTAAGAAAATTCTTAAATAAACCATATCCCAATTTAATAATTGTAGATTTTATTTGTCATAGCATACCCTCACCAAAAGTATTTGATGAGTACAAAAAACTTCTCGAAAAAGAAAACGGCAAATTAAAATCTTTTAGCTTTAGAGATAAAACTGACGGTTGGGAAAAATATTCCTTAAAAGCAGAGTTCGAAAATAAAACAGAGTTGTATCCGCATAACGGTAATGCTTATATGGAATTGTTTTTGGATGGCATTATCCATAGAGAATGTTGTAATTCTTGCACTGTAAAGACAAAAACAGGGTATGTTTCAGATATAACCTTGGCTGATTTTTGGGGCGTAAAAGATATTAACCCTCAGGTATATAACAAAAAAGGTGTGTCAGCAATTTTGATTAACACCGAAAAGGGCAATAGAATTCTGCAGAATGCCGATTTGACAGAGTGTAATCCTGAACCGTTTTTTAAGGTTAACAGCGCATACAACACTACGGTCAATAAAAGCCCAAAAACAGAACTTTTTTGGAATATGTTTTACAACAATGGATTTGAAAAAACAGTAAAACAGATTTACAAAAAAAGTATTATTGTACGCTTAAAAACAATTGTAAAGAAAATTATAGCCAGAGCTTAATAAAGGGGGAGATTGTTTTGATAAAAAAACGCAATTTGTCTATTGATTATATGAGAATGATAGCGGCAGTTTTAGTTGTCATAATACATACACATCCTTTTATGGGATTTAATCCTTTATTAGATTATAGTATATTGGATGTTTTACCAAGAATTGCTGTGCCGTTTTTCTTTGCCATATCAGGTTTTTATTTCATAAAAGCTCCTAAAGAGAAACAATTAAAGCAGATTTTGAATATTGTTAAAGAGTATTGCATCATAACATTAATTTATACCGTATTTAAAATATCGGTATCTGTTATTGCTCATAGTGAATTAGAATTTTCAATTTTTGGTTTTATTTTCAACTTTTTTACTGTTGGTGTTGAATATCATTTATGGTTTTTCCCGGCACTTATTTATTCAATGCTTGCTTTTTATTTTTGGAATCTTATATTTAAAAATAAAATGATTAAGCTTGCTTGTGCCGTATCTGTTGTTCTGTATTTAATAGGACTTTTAGGTTGCTCTTATTATGACATTGGAATAAAGTTGCCCGGTGCTACGCTTTTATTTGACAATGCTTACTTTGAAATTATCAGAAGATTATTTTTAATGGGTCTCCCATTTTTTGCTTCAGGGTATTTGGCGGGCTTACTTAACGAAAAGTTTTCTTCAAAGGCTTCTTTGAAATCGTTGGTAACATTTAGCGTATTATTTTTAATTGAAATATATACGCTATATTATTTAAAGATATATAACACGGTTGTTATTACCTTGTTTTTGTATCCGTTAACTATTTCGCTTATTTGGTATTTGGTTTCTAACCCAAGTTATAAAAATGAGCAATTAGGAAAATTCTGCAAGAATACATCAATGATGATGTATTATTATCACCCTCTGCTGTTAACGGTTTTGTATGTGTTCATAGAAAATGGAACAATCAACTTTGTGATAGTTGTAACGGTATTTTCCGTTATAGGATTAATAAAGAATATTATTAAAAAACAAGATAAATCAATGAAAGAGAAGGTTGAAAAAGCAAATGTTTAAAGGTAAAACTTTACTTATTACAGGTGGTACCGGTTCTTTCGGTAACACTGTTCTCAGAAGATTTTTAGAGACTGACATCGGCGAAATCCGTGTGTTCTCTCGTGATGAGAAGAAGCAGGACGATATGCGCCACGAGTTACAGCAGAAGTACCCCGAGGTTGCTGATAAGCTTAAGTTCTATATCGGCGATGTAAGAGATTTGCAGTCTGTTAAGAATGCAATGTACGGTGTTGACTATATCTTCCACGCAGCAGCACTCAAGCAGGTTCCCTCTTGCGAATTCTTCCCCGTTGAAGCAGTTAAAACCAATGTCCTTGGTACTGACAATGTTCTCACCGCAGCTATTGAAGCAGGCGTAAAAACAGTTATCTGTCTTTCAACTGATAAAGCAGCTTATCCCGTAAATGCAATGGGTACATCAAAGGCTATGATGGAAAAGGTTGTTGTTGCAAAGTCAAGAACGGTTTCACCCGATAAAACAAAGATTTGTTGTACTCGTTATGGTAATGTTCTTTGCTCACGCGGTTCAGTTGTGCCCCTTTGGATTGACCAGATTCGTGAGGGCAAGCCAATCACAATTACAGAGCCTTCAATGACTCGTTTCGTTATGTGCCTTGAAGAAGCTGTTGACCTTGTTCTCTTCGCCTTTGAGAATGGTGAAAGCGGTGACATTCTTGTTCAGAAAGCACCTGCTTGTACAATCGAGGTGCTTGCAAAGGCAGTTGCAGAGCTCTTCAACCCCGAAACAGAAATCAAGGTTATCGGTATCCGTCACGGTGAAAAGATGTATGAAACACTTCTCACAAACGAAGAGTGTGCAAACGCAATTGATATGGGCGACTTCTATCGTGTTCCTGCTGACAAGCGCGGACTTAACTATGATAAGTACTTTAAAGATGGCGACACAGAGCGTACTCAGCTTTCAGAGTTTGATTCAAATAACACAACTCTTATGACAGTTGAACAGGTTAAAGAAAAGCTCTTAAGCCTTGCATACATTCAGAACGAGCTTGCAAATTGGGGTAAATAAGATGAAAATACTCATTACAGGTGCTAAAGGCTTTGTGGGTAAAAACCTTGTTGCCGCACTGCAGAATATAAAAGACGGTAAAGACAGAACTCATCCCAACTTGAGCATTGAAGAAATTTATATTTATGATATTGATTCTTCAGCGGAGTTGTTAGAAGAAGCCTGCAAAAACGCAGATTTCGTCTTTAACCTTGCAGGCGTAAATCGTCCGCAGAATACCGAGGAGTTTATGCAGGGTAATTTTGGCTTTGCGTCAAAACTTCTTGAAACTTTGCAAAAATATAATAATACTTGTCCCGTTGTGTTGTCGTCATCAATTCAGGCAACACTCATCGGCAGATATGATAGTGAGTATGGCAGAAGTAAAAAAGCAGGGGAGGACCTCTTCTTTGACTATGCCGATAAAACAGGTGCAAAGGTGTTAGTTTACCGTTTCCCGAACCTTTTCGGCAAATGGTGCAGACCTAATTACAACAGCGCCGTTGCAACATTTTGCAACAATATCGCAAATGATTTGAATATTACGGTTAATGACCCCGCAGTCCAGCTTGAGCTTCTGTATATCGACGATTTGGTTGACGAAATGCTTTTGGCTCTTGAGGGTAAAGAGCATCGTTGCGAGTTTGACGGTATTGATACAGTTTTGTGTGATAACGGCAAATACTGTGCCGCACCAATTACACATAAAGTGACCTTGGGTGAGATTGTAGAGCTTTTAGAGTCCTTTAAAAATCAGCCACAAACACTTTTAATGCCCGAAATTCCTCATAATTCATTTGCTAAAAAGCTTTATTCAACATATCTTTCATATCTTCCAAAAGAAAAAGCGATTTTTGATTTGAAAATGAATTGCGATGACAGAGGCTCATTTACAGAACTTCTAAAAACCGAAAAATGCGGTCAGTTCAGCGTGAATATTTCAAAGCCCGGCATTACAAAAGGTCAGCATTGGCACAACACAAAGTGGGAATTCTTTATTGTTGTAAGCGGTCACGGCCTTATTCAGATGAGAAAAATCGGCAGTGACGAAGTGCTGAATTATGAAGTTACGGGCGATAAAATTCAGGCAATACATATGTTGCCCGGATACACTCATAACATCATTAATTTGAGTGAAACCGAAAATCTTGTTACGGTAATGTGGGCAAACGAACAGTTTGACCCGAATAAGCCGGATACATTTTTTGAGATTGTAGAATAATTGAAAAATTTTAAAAAGGTGTTGATATAATATGGAAAACAAGTCTAATCTTTTAGACAGACAGGAGATATTATTAAGTATCATTGTACCTGTTTATAATGTTGAAAAATATTTAAGAGATTGCTTGGATAGCTTATTAGACCAAGATATTTCAAAAGAAATCTATGAGATTGTTTGTGTGGACGATGGTTCACCTGATAATTCTTATGAAGTTTTGCAAAGTTATGCTAATAAATATTCAAATGTAGTTATCATACGAAAAGAAAACGGCGGAGTTTCGTCAGCACGAAATCTTGGTATATCAAAGGCTCGAGGAAAATACATTTGGTTTGTTGATGCCGATGATTATATAAGACCTAATTGCTTAAAAACAATAAAAACAATCATAGAAGAGTATGATGTAACGGTAGTTAAAATAGACTATTCATCGGTTGATGAGGAAAAAAGTCCCTCAAATATCATTCCTGATGATTTGAGCTATTCAGTTATAAATAGTGCAGTGTCGTCCCCTAATGTCTTTACTATGATTTACAATAAAGAGATTATCATAAGTAATCAAATATTATTTAATGAACAAATGAAATATGGTGAAGACACCCTTTTTCAATACTTTTTTTATTTATTTAGTGAAAGAAAACATGCTAAAATTGACGGTGTGATTTACTTTTATAGGAGTAGAAATGACTCTGCTATGAATTTGAAGACTCCTGACAGTTATAAAAAACACTGCCTTGATTTGATTGAAATGGCACGCGTTTATAAAAAGATATATGATTCCGGTGAGATTGAAGATAAGAGAAAATATGATGAAACCGGGCATCGTAAAAGTGAAGCGCTTCAAGGTGCACTTCAAATTTTACCAAAGAGTTCTTTAGATTTTAATGATACTATTGCGATGTTGACAACTGAAGGGCTATATCCATTTAAGCGTGCAAAATGGAGAGTAAAAGAGACTAAAAATCTTAAAGCAAAATTAAAAGAATTTATAGATTCATTTGTATGTTACAAATGGTATTACAGAATATATTATTTTTTAAGAAAAAGATTAAATATATTTTAAAAAATTAGAAGAACTTAATAATATCAATTTATAAAAATAAATTGGTGTTTTTCCTGGAGGTTTAAATATGAAAACTGATTACTCAAATGTAAAATTTCAAGATAACGGCAAATTAAAGCTTTTGATTATCGTGGGTACTCGCCCCGAAATCATTCGTCTTGCAGCCGTAATCAATAAAAGCCGTCAGTATTTTGATTGCATTTTGGCACATACAGGTCAAAATTATGACTACAACCTCAACGGTGTGTTCTTCAAAGACTTAAAACTCGCAGAGCCCGAGGTTTATATGGACGCAGTAGGTGACGACCTTGGCGCAACAGTTGGTAATATCATCAACTGCTCATATAAATTGATGAATCAGATTAAGCCCGACGCATTGCTCATTCTTGGTGATACTAACTCTTGCCTTTCGGCAATTGCGGCAAAAAGACTTCATATCCCGATTTTCCATATGGAAGCGGGTAACCGTTGTAAAGACGAGTGCCTTCCCGAAGAAACAAACCGCAGAATTGTTGACATTATTTCAGATGTTAACCTTGCATATTCAGAGCACGCAAGAAAATATCTTCATGAGTGCGGCCTCCCAAAAGAAAGAGTTTATGTAACAGGCTCACCAATGGCAGAGGTGCTTCGTAGCAACCTCAGTGAAATTGAGGCTTCTGATATTCACGAAAGATTGGGACTTGAGAAAGGCAAATACATTCTT
Source organism: Candidatus Fimenecus sp. (assembly GCA_045594645.1). Lineage (GTDB taxonomy): Bacteria > Bacillota > Clostridia > Oscillospirales > Acutalibacteraceae > Fimenecus. The sequence continues at coordinate 31,680 of JAZNYY010000031.1, read as the reverse complement.
CTTTCTGCCCATCGCGAAGAAAATATTGATACAGAAAAGAACTTTTTATCACTTTTCAACGCTATCAATAAGACTGCTGAAAAGTATGATATGCCAATTCTTTATTCTTGCCATCCAAGAAGCCGTAAAAGACTTGAAACAAGCGGATTTAAGCTTGACGAGCGTGTTATTCAGCACGAGCCTCTCGGTTTCCACGATTATAACTGCTTGCAGATGAATGCTTTTGCTGTAGTTTCTGACAGCGGAACACTCCCCGAAGAAAGCTCGTTCTTCACATCAATCGGCAAGCCATTCCCCGCAGTTTGTATTCGTACCTCAACCGAGCGTCCCGAAGCACTTGATAAAGCTTGCTTTGTGCTTGCAGGTATTAGCGAAAAATCACTTCTTCAGTCAATTGATACAGCAGTTGAAATGAATAAAAATAACGATTTGGGAATTCCCGTTCCCGACTATGTTGACGAAATCGTTTCTAATAAGGTTGTAAAGCTCATTCAGTCTTATACGGGCGTTGTCAATAAAATGGTCTGGAGAAAAACAGATGATTAATAAAAAAGCCTACTAACAAAAACTGTTAGTAGGTTCTTTTTTGCTTAAAAACCGGAACGGTCAAAAATCTCACGCATAATTTCTGCACTTTCACGGTCACTGTTTTTTAGTTGTTCGCGTTTTCTTGTTATTCCCTCGTCTTTTGTAAAAATATAGCGAATTATTCTTACAACCCATAAAATTGGCAACAAAAATGGGAACTTTTTAAGTATTGGATAGCGTATTCTCATATGTGACAAATCGGGAAAGGCAGTTTCTAACATTCTTTGTGATTTTGTTTTTTTAGTTGCAGCCGCCTTTGCCGCTTCTTCTGCATTTTTAACGGGTGGACCTAAAATAATATAGTTTTCCATTGTTATAAGGTCGTCGTCATATTCACCGTCTGCAAACATACAGTTGTAAAGCTTTCTGATTTTTTCGGCAAACTTTTCAATACCGATTTTTTTGAATTGCTCGTTTATATATGTGAAATCAAGCTTATCTCCCAACTTTTTTTCCATAAGGAACAAATCCATGGTCGGTCTGAAGCAAGAGCCCGCATCAAGATAATGCTCAGCAAGGTGTGCGAGCGTGTAAACATATAAATCGTTGTGCGACATTTTGTATTCGTGATTTCCAACACTTTCGGCTTTTTGCCATACATTTTCAAAATAATCGTGCATAAAGTAGTCTTCCACAAAAAGCATTTGGTGAAGCTCAACAGTAAGGCAAGGCTTTTTTGTAAAAATCAAATCTTTTCCGTTATCCGCATGTAGAGTGAAACCCCGTTCAAGCAGAATTTTGCGACCTTTTTCAAGGTCTTTGCCTTGAACAAGAACATCCATATCCACCATATAACGAATTTCAGGAGCAGGATAAAGCTCTTTAAGGTGCGAGCCCTTTAAAAACATATAATCAATGTTCTGTTCATTAAATTTTTCACGGATATAATCTCTTTCTTCCGCCTGAGAAACATCGCGCACAAGATTTATCATATAGGTGCTTTTGAGAGATTTTTCAACTTCTTCGGTAAGTGGAAGATTACCCTTTTTTGCCGCAAGAAAAAGAATGCTTAAAACGGCATTTTGTGAGCAAAGTTTAAAAATCTGTGACAGATTAATACCCTCGTGATACGCAGGAACAGGCTGCTCACAGATAACTGAAGCAACCATTTTAATAAAATATTTTTTTGTTTCCATAATACCTGCCATTATTTGAACAATCCTTTAATCTTTCTTGTGGGAATCAGAATATATTTTCTTAAAGGCAAAATTGAAACCCATATTTTGCTGTAAATTCTGTATAAAAGTTTTGAAATGTCAAATTTTTTGCCCTTTCGGGTAATGGATTTTACAACAGCAATAATGTTGTGATTTTTTATGCCGTATTCCTTAACCCATTGGTTGTCACCGCAAAGAATATAACCGTTTTGATCTTTTCCTACAATACGATGAAGAACAAAATGACCATCATTGCGCAAATAGAAGATTATATCACCCTTTTGTGCATCTTCGCATTTGCAAAGCTCAACACTGTCCCTGCCCCAGACGAGTAAGGGGAGCATACTTGTACCCGTAATGGGTAATTGCACAGTGCCGCCACTTTCAATTTTTTCTTTTATTATAGGATAAATCTCATTAAGTGAGACTGTTTTTTTATTAATTTGTTCCATTAAAAATACCTCACTTGAAGTCATAAGATAATTATAGTTTAATACTTTTCAAAAGTCAATCGGCACGCTTCTTTTTAAGTGAATTCCAAGCATTGAAAACCGCTGCAATAATGATTATTGAGTATCCCACAAAGCTGAGTGCGTCGGGCAAGTCACCGAACACAATAAGACTTAGAAGAGTTGTAAATATAATCTGTGAATAGTCATAAACTGAAATCTCTTTTGCGGGTGCCTTGCCATATGCGGTTGTAATAAAGAACTGACCGCCACTCGCTGAAAGTCCTGCAAGAATGAGGTAAAGCCATTGCATAGGGGACATTGGTGTGAAATCAAATATTAACCAAGGCAAAGTTACTACGCAAGAAAACATTGAAAAGTAAAAAATGATTAACGGACCTTTGAAGCCATTTTGCGTAAGCTTTCGTACATAAGTGTAGGCAAGTCCTGCGCCTAAACCACCTAAAAAGCCTAAAAAACCTGGTAACGCATCAAACGAGAATGAGGGCTTCATTACGAATAACGCACCGACAAATGCCAATGTAACCGCAAAAAACTGCTTAAAGCTGGCCTTTTCTTTGAGAATAAATATTGAGAATACAACCGCAAAGAAAGGGGAGAGCTTGTTGAGCATTGAAGCGTCTGCAAGGTTGATTTGACTGACTGCATAAAAATTGCAGAGAATTCCCAGCGTGCCCGCAATTGAACGGATAAGCAGATATTTAATGTTTTTGCCCTTAGGTAAAGCCCAACTGCGATTTTTGGTAATAACCGCAAATGCAAATAGCATTGCCACAGCGTTTCTAAAAAAGCTTTTCTGAATTATGGGCAAATCTCCCGAGAGCTTCACAAAAAGCCCCATAAGAGCAAAGAAAAACGCCGAAATGATAATATATATAATTCCTTTAGTCTTGTCATTCTTAAGCATTAAAAGTCACCTTGTGTATTTTATCACAAAACTTTATTTATAACAACCCGCTTTTTCTGCCTTCCCCTTGAGGGGAAGGTGTCGGCAAAGCCGACGGATGAGGTGTAAAAAATCCCCACAGAAAAACCTGTGGGGACAAAATTGTTTATTTGCTGATTATTCAGCGTCTTTGTCTTCAAACTCTACATTTTCCATATTGTCTGCGTGAGCTGAAAGAGCATCTTGAGCATCTTCGTCTGACTGAAGCTTGCCGTTGTTAACAACAAGGTTTGTAACAATACCGAAGATAAGAGCAGTTGCAAGAGCGGTAACTGTAAGAAGAGGACCACCTGTTGCAGGGTTTGTACCAAAGTTAAGTGCAAGACCGCCGATACCGGTAACGAGGATTGCACTTACAACATAGAGGTTCTTGTTGTTACCAAGGTCAACCTTGCGAAGCATCTGAAGACCTGATACAGCAATGAAGCCGTAAAGAGCAACACAAGCGCCACCCATTACGCACTTGGGAATTGAGTTGATGAGTGCTACGAATGGTGTGAAGAATGAAAGAATCATACAACCGATTGAAGCTACGATAATTGAAATTACTGAAGCGTTACCTGTAATAGCAACACAACCGATTGACTCGCCGTATGTTGTGTTAGCAGCACCACCGAAGATACCGCCAACGATTGAACCAACACCGTCACCAATAAGAGTCTTGTCAAGACCGGGGTCTTTGATAAGGTCTTTGTTGATGATTGAACCAAGGTTTTTGTGGTCGGCAATGTGCTGAGCAAGCTCAACAACACCAATCGGAACGAATGTCATTGCAATGTTACCGATAGCTGCCGCATCAATGGGAAGGACACCCTCAACATTCTCTGTGAGAGCCTTGAGGAATGTGAACTTAGGATAATCAACAATTGATGTAATTGTGAAGGGGTCAAAAGCTGCCTTGAATGAGTCAAAGCTCAAAATCTGAAGCATAGGAATGTCAGCAGCGTTGCCGATAAGAGTAAGAATAAGAGCAAGAATATAGCCTGCGCCTACACCGATAATAAATGGGATAAGACGGAGTGTCTTTGAACCTTTAACTGATACAAGTACGATAGCGAGGAATGTAACTGCGCCAACAAGAATTGTAACAAGGTTGTAATCAGCACCGCCGTTTGTGGACATCCAGCCTGTTGCTGTGCCTGAAAGTGAAAGACCGATAAGAGTAACGATAGGTCCGATGATTACTGCGGGCATAATCTTGTTAACCCAGCCTGAGCCGATTGCCTTAATAATAAGTGCAAGAACAACATAAACAAGACCTGCAAAAGCAATACCGATAAGAACACCCCAATAGCCGTAGTTCATACCGATAACTGCCGCATAAGCACCAAGGAAGGTGAATGAAGAGCCAAGGAATACGGGGCTCTTACGCTTTGTGCAGAAGGTGTAAACAATTGTACCGATACCTGCACCGAAAAGTGCTGCAGCAGGGTCAAAAGAGAGTGTGTTGCCGTTGCTCATAGTATAAGTTGACATGAGAATCGGCACAAGAAGTGTTGCCGCCATAATTGCAATCATCTGCTGGAATGCAAAAACTAAAGTTTGACTAAACTTTGGGCGGTCGCTTACATCATAAATGAGTTTCATATTTTTTCCTCCTCAAAATTTTCCACTCGGCAGGCAGAAAAAAACCTTGCCAATATTGACAAGGTATAAGAAAGCACTATGTAATGCCACACAACTATCTTGTCGATATTTATGTATGGAATTTAAAGTCTGCCGTGTTATCTTAGGTAGTATATCACATTTTATATTTTGTTGTCAATAATTTTCTAAAAAAGTCGAATACTAATTATTGAGAATTTTTTTGAGCTCTGAGATTTCATTCTCTGTAAATACAGAATAGCCTTCTTTTAAAAACATTTCAGCCGCAACACCGTTGCCCTCAACCTTGTTGCCTGTGAATGTGCCGTCATAAATTATTCCTTTACCGCAAGAGGGGCTGTTTGCCTTGAAAACCACAGCATCAGCATTGTTAAGCTTTGCAATATAGAGTGCGGTTTCTGCACCCTTGGTGTATTCGTAAGTAACATCCTTACCGTGATTGCTGATTACCTTGTCGCCTACGATTTCAGCGGGGTGGCGAGGAGTTGCAAGTCCGCCCAATTGCTCGGGACAAACGGGAATAAGTGTATGTTCTTCAGCCAAAGCCAATAATTCATCACATTTGCAGTTGTCACCCTTGTAACGACAATCGCAGCCCATAAGACAACCACTTACAATAATCTTTGCCATAGTTTTTCACCCTTTAATCATTATAATTTCTGTAAAAATTATATCATAGCCTTTTTTGAGTGTCAATCAATACTCTTTTACTTGCCAAACCAATTAAAATGTGCTATATTACTAATTGAAATAAAAGTTGAAATGAGGGCGTAATATGTCGGACTTTACAAAAAATTTAACAAGCTTTAATGACCATCCGTTAGTTGCTCATAAAGTAACTCATCTTTGTGACATCAACACAGGCTCAAAGGAATTCTGCGAAATCGTCGATGAGCTTACAATGCTTATGGGTTATGAGGCACTTAAAGACCTTAAAACAAAATTAGTACCAATCCAAGCACCTCTCGCCGATTTTGATTCTCCCGTACTCGCTGAAGATTTCACAATTGTTCCAATTCTTCGTGCAGGACTCGGTATGGTTGACGGTCTTCGCCGTTTGTCACCCACAGCAAAGGTTGGTCATATCGGTCTTTACAGAGACGAAAAAACCTTGTTGCCGGTAACATATTACTATAAAATGCCCGTTGACATTACAAGCGGACCTGTAATCATCGTTGACCCTGCACTTGCAACCGGCGGTAGTGTTGACGCGTCAATTGATTATCTTAAAAAAGAGGGTTGCACAAACATCAAGGTTATGTGTATTTTTGCATCCGATGTGGGTGTGAAGCTTCTTTACGAAAAGCACCCCGATGTTAAAATCTATGCAGCACAGTATATCCCAACAGGTCTTAATAAAGACGGCTATATCGTAACGGCCGCTGGCGATGCAGGCGACCGTATCTGCGGAACTTGTAGCTACAAGCCCGCAAGACCCGCAAAACCATAAAACTAAAAACTATAAAATCAAAAAGCAGGGGAAACCCTGCTTTTTTTACTGAAATATTATTTACTTTTGTTGCACTTATTTTTTCTTTTAAGAAAACCTTTTCCAATATCAATCATTTTTCTGCAAATATTGAATATTTCCTTGTGACAAAGAACAAGAATTACAGCAAAGAATGCAGTCTGTAAAGCCATTGAGGTTACACCGATTGTCAAAAGAACTGCCTGAACGATAATAACTGCCAAGGGGAGCCAGAAACTACGCATTTTCACGCTGATTTTTGCAAATTTGCGTGTGTCAACGGCACGCACAATTGTTGTGACTGCAAAGCCTACTGCAGTTGCGAGAGCTGTGCCACGAATACCAAAGAATCTGGTAAGTACAAGGCTTAATACTAAATTCACTATGGCACCGATAAGTGTAGTTACAAACACTCCGTTTGTCTTTTTCATTGCAACATAATTTGTGCCGAAAAAGCTTGAGAAACAAGAAAATACCATTGAAAGCATTAAAAACGGTGTGCATTGCCAACCGATATAGAATGAGTCTTCAACAAGAATTCTGTAAACAGGCTGAAGAACAATCATAATAAATGACGACATACATATAAGCACAAGAGCGGTAAGATTGAAAATCTCACTATAAAATTTGTCCTTATCCTTACTCTTTGCTTCATCGACAGATGACAACTGCCATGCCTGAAAGAAAATATTGCTTATTGTTGAAATAATGGTGGGTATTTTGTTGGCTACCGCATAAAGACCGTTATCACCGCTTGAAAGCGTAAGTGTGATTACATATCGGTTTGAAGATTGCATAATCCACCAGAAAATAGAGTTGGGAATAAGCGGTAGTGAATATTTAAGCATATCCTTAAGATATGATTTTTGGAAATTCCAGCCTATGTATTTGTAAAGCTTTGCCGCGCAGAAAATAAATGCGGCAGTGATAATATTAGCAATAAACAGTGCCCAAAGGTATCCCTTTATCCCCCAATAAAATACACCAAGAAATAAAAGGTTAAGCCCTACTTGAAGCACAGTCAGTAAAAATCCGCCGATTGCAAAAATCTGTGTTTTGCCGATACCACGGGAGAATTGTGATGCAACCATATAAAGAGTGTTGGCAAAGGTTAAAAGGTAAAGCATTAAAAGGTTATCTTTAAAGAAATCAAGATGATAAAGCAAGGGTGCGGTTAGGGCGAAAGCCACATTGCCGATTATTCCTACAGTTAAACCAAGTGAGAAAATTTTCTTGCGGTTATCAATATCATCAATAGAAAAGCGCAACACCGCCTCGGTAATGCAAAGCGTTACGATAGGTATTGCAAGGTTTACGGTGGTGTTGATTAAATCAAGTGTACCGTATTCTTCAGTTGTAAGCAATTCGGTGTAAAATCTAACAAGTAAGAATGTAACAATTTTACTGCCGAAATTGGCGATAAAAAACAATCCTGAATTCTTCGCCAGATTCTGATATTTATTCATTATTTTCTGCTCCGAAAATTGAAAAGTCAAGATAATCCATAAGTGATTGAGCATAAGTATTCATTAATTTGTCAACTTCTTCCCAATCAATACTTTTTGAAATTACAGAATTAAAATCTGCGTTTTTATCTGCAACAATTAAATCAGTAAGCTCAAAATGCTCAAGAAGTGTGAATAAGCGGTCATTCATACCTGCCTTTGTACCACTTTCAACAACTGCCGCAAAGGGGGTGTGAAGCTTTAAACACATCATTACACAGTGGAATGAATTTGTAACAACAAATTTTGCGTCGCGAAGGCCGGCAAGCCAATTTTCCATTGATGCTTTTTCAATATCTACAGCGTTATCATTGTTGCAAGCTGAAATAAGAGAATTTATAACCGAAAGGGTTTCGTCATTCTGCTTTCTTAAAATACATTTTGCGGTGTAGGGTGAGGAGTTTTGAGGAATTTCCTTGCAAAGCTCAAGAATATCGTCCTTTTTTAGCAATGATGTGGGGTCGGCGGTAATCACTGCACCGTCAATTCCCATTTTTTCAAGTATTTTAAGCCCTGTTTTTTCACGCACACTGATTGCGTCAAAATCCTCAATAAAAGGTTTTGCAATTGCAGCCACGGTTTCGGGATATTCACTGCAACCAAAGCTTACACTTAATGCAACCTTTTTGCAATCTGCTTTACCGAAATTCAGAAAATATACAGGAGTTACCTTGTTTGTTCCCTCGCCGTGTTGAATGAAATAAGGATTCCAGACTTGGTCACTGCCGGTTATGAGCACATCAAAATCAGGCGGATTATCAATTAACTGCTGATTTGTGTAATATCTTTCGGTCAGCGGAAGCTTTTTTCTGAACGATGCTACATTTTTTTCTTTTTTATATGCCGATATTTTTTCAAGCATTACCTTTGGGTGACTTATTTTAAGTGCATTTTTAAGAGATAATTCCTGATTAACAGGATAATAGTCAATCACCTTAACATCTGCATTTTTTGATTGCAGATGTTTAGCCGATGCGAATGCCTGAAGCATTGCACCGTGATTTGCACCCCAATGAAATGTTACAATTCCTATTTTCATTAAATATCACCTATCCGGTTGGGAATTATCGTATCCTTTTTATCCTTCAAAACCGCTTTCTGTTCCTTGACAGTGTTAACAATTAAAGGACAAATAAAGAATACGCTTACGGGAATTTGCATTGCACTACAAGTATTGACGCAAATCAATGCGAAGAACATAAGGTAGAAGAGCGAAAGTCTTACACTACTGAGTTTTACGGATTTGTATGAATAATAAGCGAGAAGACAAGGCATACAAATACCTATAATTCCAAAGTGTGCAAGAGTGTCGAGAATCTGAGAGTGTCCGCCCGAAACATCGCTTCCTGTAAGAGGATGTGCAAAGAAGGATGCCAATGATTTTAGATAAAGCTGTGAACGAGTAAGCGACGACAGGTCGTTATTTCCACTTGCTTGAGTCAACTGAGTAAGTCTTTCAATAACTTTCTGGAGGTCAAGCTCACGAAGAATTCCTAAAGAAAGTGAAATAAGATTATCCCAGAAAACTATAAGCAGAAAAGCAATAATAGCAATTACTACTAATGATTTAATCATAGGCTTAACTTTAGAGGTGATTGCAAGAAGCGAAAGGATAACAGTTATAAGAATAGCAGTTGTGTATGAGGCATAAAGAATGAACATATATGCAATAACAAGAAATGCTATTATAATACATCTGTCAAAATTTGATTTCGTATTTACAAACCAATAAATTGCACCAAAGCATAGGAATACGGTGGCATAAACAGTACCGTAACCGCCGACACCCATACTGTAATATTCCTGTAGTTCTGCTTGGGTTGCCGCACCGGCAAGCTGGCGGGAAACATTTGGGTCGATTAAAAGAACGCGCAGTGACAATAAACTACCGACTATACCAACTATAAGCATAAGTCGCATAATTATCAGCTTTTGTTTAAGAGTAAATGTCTGAATAGATGCTATCAACACCACTGGCCATGTAATAAAGTGTAGATAAAAGCCCAATTGTCCCATTGGTGTTACTGCAGTTTTGTCTATAGAAAGAATAATAAAAAGACAACAAATAATTCCACCTACGGTTAAGGGGGCAGCAAATTTATAACGGTTGTGAGCGAAAATTAAACAACAACCAAAAAGAAAGAGATGAATATATGCATTATAATAAACCTGTAGAAGCGTAAGAGTTGTGTACACAGACAATGCAATTACACAGATAAAAAGCATATTTCTTTTAAGTGCTTTCATTTCATTCTTTCTCCTTTCTGTTGATTTTTTGGGGTAAATCTATTATAAATCAGAATATAAATCGATATATGAAGCTATCATTTTTTCGACACTGTAGTTTTCTTTTATGTGCGAAATACAATTATTGAAGTATTGTTCCTTTGAGTTTTCGCGTGTTTCGTCAATAAAGTCATTAATTTGTTCAATGTTTCCGGGCATTGCCACAAACCCCGTATTTTCCGTAACAATTTCAGGGCATGCGGTTGAATTGTAAACTATTGCAGGAGTCCCGCAAGCCATTGCTTCGCCTACTACAAGACCAAAGGTTTCTTCAAGCGACATATTCACAAAAACATCTGATGTTGTATATAGTTCAGCCAATTCATCGCGGTTTTCTGTTCGCGGTATTGCAATAATGTTTTCAGGAAGCTTTTTCGCTTGTTCAGGCGTAAGACCAACAAGCACAAGCTTATCCTCAACACGCTTTTTTGCTATGCTGATAAAATCTTCGAGCCCCTTGTCTGCCCACGAAGAAGCTACACCAAGAAGCATAAAACTATTCCCGATACCGTATTTTTCTCTCACGGTGTTTTCAGTTCGCGGATAAAATACATTTGTGTTAATTCCGTTGGGGATTACTGTAATAGGATATTTATTCAGAAAAGACTCGCTTGCAACGGATTTCAGCCATTTCGATACTGTAACAATATGTAAATTATCAAAACCGTTGAGCCATTTCTTTTTATCAATAAGATTTTTTGATGTTTTGTCTATGTTGCTTTGGGGGTAACGATTAAGCTGGGGGCAATTACCACAGCTTTCTTTCCAGTTTTCACAACCAACTGTGGTAAAATGAGGACATTTACCGGTGAAAAGCCAGCAATCGTGTAGCGTTATAACAGTTTTTTTGTTATATTTCTTTAAGAAATTAAAAAGAATTTTTAAATTTAAATAGCTTCCGTGAAGATTGTGCAAATGGATAATATCCGGTTCAAATTTTTTGATTTTGCGTATAAGCTTTAATGTTGGAATATGTGAAAAATATCCCTGAAGCCCGGTATATTTTGAAAGCCTTGCGTGAAGGCTTACATCTATATGTGGTCCAACAGACTGAATAAGAGCATCATCAGAAGAACCCACACCATAATAGATACAACTTTCGTGCCCTTGAGCCAGTAATGTGTTATGAATGCTTTTGGCAATGCTACCCGTACTACCGAAAGAAGCAATGTTTATTTGCAAAACTTTCAAAATTTTCACCTAAATATTATGAGTAAAAAACTCACAGATTTTTTTCGCCTGCACGAAGCAGTTTTTATTTTCTGTTGCAAATTTCTGAGCATTCTCACCGAATTTTTGTAATTCTACGGTATTCTCTAAAAGCTTGTCAACCAGTAAAGCAATGCTCTTTGTATCACTATGTGTGACCGAATAAACATAAGAGTAATATTCTTCTGGAATTCCGGGTAGAGCAGTTGTCAACAGGGGAGTCCCGCTGAGCATATATTCAACCATTTTTGACGGGAATGAATATTTTGTGTAATCATCATCACTGTTGCGAAGATTAAGAAGCAGTGATGCCTCTTTTTCTGCCATTAAAACAGTGTCACGACTTACTCTGCCAAAGAATTTAATTCGATTATCAATTTCGGCAGATTTTTTTATCTCATCCTCATAGTCACCTGAACCGAAAAGCCAGAGTTCACAATCGGATTTTACATCTTTAAACATATCCACAATCAAATCTACACCGAATTTTTTGTACAGTGAACCCGCATACATAAGGGCGGGGGGATTAGATTTTTGTGTATTTTCAAGAGAATTAAAAATTTCGGTATCAGCAATAGTTTCAATCACTGTATATGGCTTGTCAGGTGCTACCGCCTTGCTCATCTGCTCGGTAAGGAAAACATATCCGTCAAAGCCCGACTGCAAATTTATCGCATTTTCGCGGTAAGCCTTGCCAAACAATTTTTTTAGCAGATTTCCCGAATTTGTATATGTAAACATTGTTTTGGGAATATCCGTCATCAAGCAAAAGCATTTGCAATTGTATTTTTTGCAAAGCATTTGCAATTTTTTTGCAACAGCAGGATAAAGCCCGTATGATAAAACACATTTATCACTCTCGTTGCGGTTTTCTACAAGCCACTTTTTAAGTGCTTTTGCCGTGCCGTTTGCGTGGCACCATTGTTTTATAAAAGGAAGATTTATCGCAGGCACAATATTCGTAAAAACATTTTCTGCAATTATATCTTTTCTTTTGTTAAGAAATATTCTGTTACTGCCGGGATATATTGCGATTGACTCAGCAGAAACAGCGGTAATATTAAGATTTTCACAGGCTCCGAAGCCCTTCAGCAATGCTGTTTCAAAGTTCTGTGCTGAAGCGGAGGGTGGAGTTTTACTCTCACTCACGGTTTTATTAAAAACCTCCGGAGCACAGACACTACCGAAATAGAAAAGTTTCATATTAGTTTTCCTTACTGTAGTTATCGCAGTATTCTCTGAATTCTTTTAAAAATTTATATCGTCTTTCTTTCAATAAATCAAAATCGTACTTTTTAGAATTCTCAAAATTTATTTCTGCAAGTTTTTTCATATATTCTTTATTAGAAACACAATTCTCTAAAAGCTCTGCAAGCTTTTTATCGTCATCAAGTGGGAATAAGCATTCCTGCGGGAGTAACTCAGGCATTGTGCAAATGTCAGTTGCAAAGCAAGGCATACCTCTTGACATTGCCTCGGCAACACATCTTCCGAAGCCTTCGCTTCTTGTGGGAAAAACAAAAATATCAAATCCGTCAAGCCATCGAAGAACCGCTGTGGAATTTGGTAAAGGCTCATCAAAATGAATTCTGTCAATTACTCCGCGTTCCTTACCATATTCAATCCATTTATTACGATTTTCTTCTGTTCCGTTGCCAAGAATTGTAAAATGATAGTTTTCAGGCAAATGAGAAAGTGCCCTGATTGCCGTGTCAACGCCCTTCATCTTGCCTTGATAGAAGCCAATTAAGCATAAATCAATGCGCTGAGTGTTATCCATATTGTCAATTTTTGCAAGTCTTTTAGTCAGTACTTCAGTGTCAGCTTTTTCAAGTATTACATCTGAACAACCGCACATTTTACCATTTATTCTAAACTGCTCTTGCAGATAGCTTTCACTCACATAAAGACCAAATTTGCAGTTTTTTATGGCATTTTTTATTTGTTTGTAAAGAATTGGAGCATAAGCTCTTTTAAGACGGCTTGGGTGCTGACGGAGTGCGTTGTGAATATCGCCAGTCATCTCAATCATATAGGGCTTGTGCATTTTTTCGGCGATTTTTATTGCCATCATACCCTTGCGTGAAGCAGGTTTGATAAGCAATGCATCGGCATTTGATATTTCTCTTTTTAATATTTTACGAATTTTACTGTCATTTATAAACTCTTGCGGTGCTGTGTTCGGAGGAAGAAGCTCAACCGAAATCCGTTTATCAGTCATTTCTGTAAGAGCGGATTTGTCAAGAAAGGATTTTAATTCTTCACCGAGTACTCTTACCTCTTCAAATACATCAAGATATTTTTGAAAAAATGGGTCAGCATTGGCAGGCAAGCCGTATGTCTTGCCGTTATCTTTTGTAAACATAAATTTTCCGATATACAAAAGCTTCATTTGTTGCCCATTCCTTTCAGTTTATTTATTAAGTCTGTCGCGAAGAATTGTTGAAGAAATTCCGTCTGTGTGGTCAAGATAAACAATCTCAACACCTACGGGAGCAAACTGCTCTTCAAATTTTGCCCATTGGGGAGTGCCTTTCCAGTCAGAACCCACAAACATTTTGTTAAAACCGTGCTTTTCCCAAGCGGCAAATTTGTTTTTATCCTCTTGTGCAACTACCTTGTCAACATATTTTATTGCCTCAACAATTGCACATCTGTCACAAAAGGGGATAATAGGAGTTTTGTTTTTATCGTGTTGTACCAATTCGTCAGTGCTGACACCTACAATTAAGTAATCGCACTGCTCTTTTGCGCGTTTGAGAATATTTAAATGTCCAATATGGAACATATCAAAAACGCCGGTTGTGTATCCTATAATCATTTCACATTTTCCTCAAGCTTTGCAAGTTTTTCCTGTGCTTCTTTTTCAAATACAGTTGCTTTTCTGCAATAAAGAAGAATGATTGCGCCGAAAGACGCAAGATAGTAAAGTGTGTAGAAAACTACCATAATATCAAAGGTGTTTGTAAAAAGAGCCACGAAAAGCCAAGGCATAAACAGACCTGAAACACCAATGTTCTTGTCAATCTGCTCGCGAATATATGCAAAGCTCTTTTTATCTTCAGTGTCTTTAAGAGTAATGTCCTCAGTTTCACCTAAAATACTCTTTGCTGCAAAGAAGCAGGTAAGGTATTTCTGATGAATAAGTCTTGTATAAATGTTAGCAACCGCACCAACTGCACCAACAATGATGAAAAGATAACGGTATTTTTCGGGTACAATGAATGATGTGTGATATGCCGCAATACCCATACCGATTGTTGTGAATGCAAAAGGTCCGTAGCCCGCAACCGCATCGTAAAAGTCACCCATAAATGTCTTTTGCTTTTTGCAACGGGCAATGTTGCCGTCAACACAGTCAAGCACAAGCCAGAAGTTTGTGAGAATTACGCCCACAAGCATAGCCCAGAAATTATTTACGCAAAGAAGAACTGCTGCAATAAAAATTACTGCCCAAGAGAAAAGTGAAACCATATTCGCAGTCCAGCCTGCGTTGATAAAAAGATATGTAAACGGGAACGAAATTTTACGGATAAGAAGTCTTACCCAGATTGAGCTTCGTCCGTTTTTCTTTTTAGGAAGTGACTCCACAATTTCTTTATATGTAAATTTCTTTTTCATACTAAAACCTCACAGAAGGTGAGTAGAGGCTCACCTTAAAGTATTTCTTTATAGATATCCCACATAACATTGAGAGCATTTTTAATCTCAAATGGCTCAACAGCATTCAGACAATCGTCCCTCATGCTATCGCGAAGATTTTTGTCGTTGGCGAGAATATCAATTGCCTTTGCAAAGCCCCCAATATCTTCAGGATTACACGCAAAGCCTGTTTTGCCGTCGATAACATAATCAAGAATTCCGTGAACATCTGACGAAATCAGCGGAACACCCGCCGCCATAGCCTCAATGCCTGCAAGCCCTAAGCCCTCAATACGAGAGGGGAATGCACTTATATCCGCCGCGTTGCAAAGCTCGGGAATATCCTTGCGGAAACCTAAAAAGAGAACATTTTTCTCTATTCCAAGCTCTTTTGCAAGGCTTCTTAAATGGTTTTCAAGAGGACCTTTGCCCGCAATACAGTAATAAATGTTGTCATTTTTAAGCTTGCCGAGTGCACGGATAATAACCTCGTGATTTTTTCTTTCAATCATTTCACCTATTGAGAGAAGCATAACTGCATTTTCGGGTATTCCGAGACTCTTTTTGTATTCCGCTTTGTCAACGGTTACATTTTTAATTTTATTTATATAAACGCCAACACCGGGAATGTAGCGCACATTTTTTGCACTAAAGGTCTTGGCACGGTTGAAATCTTCTTTGTTAATTGTGACAATGTAGTCACAAAATGCAGAAAGAACTCGCTCAATGGGGTAATAAATAAGCCAGTTTTTCTTTGAAGAAGCATTGTGAAAGTGAAATCCGTGGCAGGTGTACATAATCGTACTGCCGTTTTTTCTCGCTTTAATGCCTGCAAGACGAGTCATCATTGACGCCGCAGGGGTGTGACAATGAATAAGGTCAAACTTTTCACCGTCAATTACCTTTTTAAGCTCTTTGAATGCTTCAATGTTTGCTTTTTCAAGGGGATTTCTCGCAAAATGGATATTATGAAGAATAATACCGTCATTTTTAAGCTTTTCAATATATTTAATTGTGCGTTCTTCGTCTGTGTCTTCCATATAATCGAAATTGCAGGCAATGTGAACCTGACACCCAAGGTCTTTTCTTAAAAAGTCCACATTTTCTTTGTTAAACCATTCGATAAAGGATACAACACTTGCAACAATCAATACTTTTTTCAATATGTATCACCTTATTGAGTAATCAGAAGCTTGCTTTCTTCCTGTTTTTCATCATATTCGGTCTGAGTGATTTTGCCTGTTCTTAAAAGATAATCACCGAAATCCTCGGCAGTTTCCATACCTTCTTCAGAAATATCCTCGTGTTTGAGAACTCTGTAAACAGTTTCAAAAATTATCTTAATATCACCGAAAAATGTGATTTTTTCAATATATTGTAAATCGTAGTTAAGCTTGTTTTCCCAAAGGATAGCATTTCTGCCGTTTACCTGAGCAAGCCCTGAAAGTCCGGGGCGCACCGTGTGGCGTTTTCTCTGCTTAGGTGTCATAAAAACCATATCCCGCACAAGCTGGGGGCGGGGGCCTATAATTGCCATATCACCCTTTAAAATGTTTAAAAGCTCGGGCAATTCGTCAAGTGAGGTTTCTCTGAGAATTTTACCGTATTTGGTAAGGCGCTGGTCGTCGGGCAGGGGATTGCCGTTTTCATCAGTTTCGCAGGTCATTGAACGGAATTTAATCAGCTTGAAAATCTTTTCATCCTTACCGGGACGAAGCTGAGTGAAAAATGGATTGCCCTTCATTTTTATTGCGCCCACAATTGTTAAAATAATCAAAATAGGTGAAAGCACAATAAGAGCCATCAGTGATAAACAGAAATCCAATGGGCGTTTTATGTATTTGGCGTACAAATAATCTACCCCTTAAAGCATACTTTTAATAATGTCGATAACCGCGTCTTGCTCCGCCTCGGTCATTTTAATGTCACTTGGCAGACAAACACCGCGTGCAAAGATTTTTTCACCTACACATTCTTCGTTGGCGGTGATGAAATCGCAATCTGCAAAAACGGGTTGCATATGCATAGGCTTCCAGATAGGACGAGCCTCAATATTCTCTTCGGCGAGTTTCTTGCAGATTTCAATTGGGTCAGCCTTGCATTCTTCATCAAGAAGAAGACAAGAAAGCCAAAAGTTAGGTCTTGTGCAGTCAAGATATGGATTCATCTTTGCAGGATATCCCTCAAATGCTTCTTTGTAACGGTTATAAATCTTTTCTTTGAGATTGCGATGCTCTTCAATATGAATTAACTGACCGCGACCAATACCGGCAACAATGTTTGACATTCGGTAGTTATAGCCTATTTCCTCGTGCTGATACCACATAGCATTTTCTCTTGACTGAGTTGCCCATTTAAGTGCTTTATCACGCATGGACTTGTCTTTTGTAAGTAACATACCGCCACCTGAAGTGGTGATAATTTTGTTACCGTTAAAGCTCAAAATATTATATTTACCAAAGGTGCCGCACTTTTTACCTTTGTATTCAGCCGAAAGAGCCTCAGCAGCATCTTCAATAAGTGTTGCGTTATGACGATGGCAGACCTCAAGAATTTCATCCATTTTTGCAGGTGTACCGTAAAGATGTGCAATTACAACCACCTTTGTGTCGGGATATTTCTCGAAAGCCTTTTCCAAAGCCACGGGGCAAATATTCCAGGTTTCTTCTTCAGAGTCAATGAATATCTGCTTTGCACCAACATATGATACGGGATTAACCGTTGCCGCAAAAGTAAGGTCTGAGCAGAACACCTTGTCGCCGGGCTTTACGCCAGCCAACATCACTGCAAGGTGAATTGCCGCAGTACCCGATGCCAAAGCTACCGCATAGCAGTTTTCGTCAGCGGATTTAAGATATTCAATCATTTCAGCCTCAAATCCGTCACAGTTGAACCCTAAGGGTGCAACCCAGTTACGGTCAAAGGCTTCTTGAATAAACCCCATTTCTTCATCGTGCATAGTAGGCGATGAAAGAAAAATTCTCTTTTCCATTTTTACGATGCCTCACAATTTTTTACAACCATAAATTCTTGTGAAGTGACCTGTTTCTGAATAA
Source organism: Candidatus Fimenecus sp. (assembly GCA_045594645.1). Lineage (GTDB taxonomy): Bacteria > Bacillota > Clostridia > Oscillospirales > Acutalibacteraceae > Fimenecus. The sequence goes on along the minus strand of JAZNYY010000031.1, from coordinate 13,748 downwards.
AAGGTCAAAACTCCACGCATAAAGATACATTGTAAAGTTTACCACAAATTTATTTTATTTTCAACACTTATTTGTATTTAAGTTTATTAAGTTTTAAATTTTTTCAAAATAAAGAAAAAAACAGCACCCACTTTCGTGAGTGCTGAAAATTGTTTGAGAAATATGAAGTTATCTCTTTGAGAACTGTCTGAGCGTTAAGAAAACAATTCGGGGAATTGTTTTTAGCGAAGAGCACCGAGCGCTATGCCGAGGTGCCCGAAGGCCGAAAAGGGATGAAAGCAAGATATAATAAAAATACAATGCAAAAAACAATGCCCACCGAAATTGGTGAGCATTGATAATTGATAAAATGCTTTTATCTCTTTGAGAACTGAGGTGCACGACGAGCGCCTTTGAGACCGTACTTCTTTCTTTCCTTCATTCTTGGGTCTCTTGTTAAGAAACCTGCCTTCTTAAGAGCAGGACGAAGATTTTCGTCATACTGAAGAAGAGCACGAGAAAGACCGTGACGGATAGCACCAGCCTGACCTGTAACGCCACCACCGTTTACACGGCATACGATATCGAACTTATCAGCTGTTCCTGTAAGAGCAAGAGGCTGACGAACGATGAGTTTGAGTGTTTCAAGACCGAAATAATCGTCGATTTCTCTGTCATTGATGATGATTTTGCCTGTACCTGCATAAACGCGTACACGAGCTACTGATTTCTTTCTTCTACCTGTACCGTAGAAAAATGGACTTGTTTCGTACATTTAAATAGCCTCCCTTTCTTAGAATTCTCTTGTTTCTGGCTTCTGTGCAGCATGCTTGTGCTCTGCTCCACGGTAAACACGAAGACGAGTAAGTGCTTCACGACCGATTACTGTGTCAGGAATCATACCCTTAACAGCCTTTGTTACTGCGAACTCGGGCTTTGTCTTCATAAGAGTCTTATACTTAACTTCTTTCATGTTACCAACATAGCCTGTGTGGTGATAGTACATTTTCTGTTCGAGCTTGTTACCTGTAAGAACAACCTTTTCTGCGTTGATGATGATTACATGGTCACCGCAGTCAGCGTGGGGTGTAAATGTGGGCTTGTGCTTACCTCTGAGAAGAACTGCAGCTTCAGCAGCTACGCTACCGAGAGTTTTGCCTGCAGCGTCAAGCACATACCAGTTACGGGTAATATCGCCCTTTTTTGGCATATAAGTTGACATAGAACTTACCTCCGAATTAATATTTTTCATTGCCCGAAGATTATAACAGAGCATTTTTTAAAAGTCAACACATTTTTTATAAAATTTAATGCAGTAAATATTTCTCTCTTATTTTCTCAGTTTTTCTCATTTTTTTAACGCATTTGCTCTTTAATGATTTTTAAAAATATTTGTTTACTTTTACATAAAATTAAGATAAAATATTGTAAGAAACGACTACGGGGCGTCCAGGATGCCGACCCATACGCAAAGGTTGAGGTGTAAATGCAGAAATTATTAAGTCTTGTCCGTGCGGCAGTTGATAAATATAATATGATTGAAGACGGCGACCGCATTGCCGTTTGTGTTTCGGGCGGTAAAGACAGTGTCATTATGCTTTTGTGCCTTATTAACCTTAAAATCTTTTACCCGAAGAAATTTGACCTTTGTGCAGTTACTCTTGACCCGCAATTTCATAATGAATGTGCCGATTACTCTGAAATTCAAGAAATCTGCGACAAAAACAATATACCATATATTATAAAGCGAACAGAGTTATACAATATAATATTTGAAGAGCGAAAAGAGAGTAACCCTTGCAGTTTGTGTGCCAGAATGCGTCGCGGACTTCTGCACGATACTGCAAAAGAGCTTGGTTGTAATAAAATCGCACTCGGACACCATATGGACGATGCCGCAGAAACATTTATTATGAATTTATTCGGCAACGGTAGGGCAGAGTGTTTTTCGCCCGTTTCATATCTTTCGCGAAAAGATTTATATATGATAAGACCTATGATTTTCGCCAATGAAACCGACATAACAAGAGTCGCAAATAAAGAAAATGTGCCGATTGTTGAAAGCAAATGCCCCGCAGACGAAAAGACAAATCGCGAGGATACTAAAAACTTATTAAGTGAATTAGAAAAGAAGTACCCCGCACTTCGTCAGAAGATTGTCGGCGCAATGCAACGCGGTGATATAAGTAATTGGGGAGTTGAAGAATAGTTTGCACTCCCTTTGACAATACATATTATATATGGTAAAATATTCATTAAATTATTTTAATTTCTATTTGGAGATGATATAGATGAAATATGTTGTAGTTTTGTATGACGGAATGGCTGATTATCCCGTTCCTCAGTTTGAAGGCAAAACTCCTATGATGCTTGCAAAAAAGTCCAACTTTGATGCACTTGGTAAAAAGAGTGTGGTTGGACTTGTCAAAACTGTTCCCGATGGTATGAAACCCGGCAGTGATGTTGCAAATATGAGTGTTATGGGCTTTGACCCGTCAATTTACTATACAGGCAGAAGTCCTCTTGAGGCTGCAAGCATCGGCGTTGACCTCAAAGACACAGATGTGACACTTCGTTGTAATCTTGTTACTCTTTCTGATGAAGAAAATTATGCTGACAAGACTATGGTTGACTACTGTGCAGACGATATTTCAAGCGAAGAAGCAGCTGAAATTATCAAAACAGTTGAAGAGCACTTCGGTAATGAAATGTATAAATTCTATAACGGTGTAAGCTATCGTCATTGCCTTGTTTGGAACAACGGTACAACCGATTTGGGCAATATGACACCTCCGCACGATATTTCGGGCAGAGTTGTGGGTGAATATCTTTCAACAAGTGAAAATGCGAGCGGTCTTATCGCTATGATGAAAGAAAGCTATGAGCTTCTCAAAAATCACCCTGTAAATATTGAAAGAATTAAAAACGGACGACGCCCTGCAAACTCAATATGGCTTTGGGGCGAGGGCAAAAAGCCTGCACTTTCTCCGTTTGAGGAATTATACGGCATTAAGGGTGCTGTAATTTCAGCCGTTGACTTGCTTAAGGGTATCGGCAAATGTGCTAAAATGGAAACTCCTGAGGTTGAGGGTGCAACAGGCTACATAGATACTAACTTTGTGGGCAAGGCAGAGGCAGCAGTTGAGGCACTTAAAAATGGCTGTGACTTCGCATACATTCACATTGAAGCCCCCGACGAGTGCGGTCACAGACGCGAGGCAGAAAACAAGGCCCGTGCAATTGAGATTATTGACGAGCAGGTGCTCCCCATAGTGCTCAAAGGATTAGAAGAATATGACGATTATAAAATTCTTATTCTTCCCGACCACCCAACACCTATTGTTACTGCAACTCACGCGTCAGACCCCGTTCCATTTATGATGTATCATAAATCAAAGGAAGTTGAGGGCGTTGACACAGTTAACGAAGAAACCGCAAAGGCAACAGGACTTTTCATCGAGAGTGGCGTAGCCCTTATGAAGAAATTTTTGGAGGCATAAACAATGAGTTATAACAGAGATACAATTTGTGTTCAGGGTGCATATAAGCCCAAAAACGGCGAGCCGAGAGTGCTCCCCATTGTTCAGAGTACAACATTCAAATATGACACAAGCGAAGCAATGGCAAAGCTTTTTGATTTAGAGCCCGGCTATATGTACACTCGTCTTGCAAACCCCACAAGTGACGCAGTTGCGCAGAAAATCACAATGCTTGAGGGCGGTGTTGCAGGTGTGCTCACATCATCCGGTCAAGCTGCAAACTTCTTCTCACTTATCAATATTATGGGTGCGGGCGACCACTTTGTAAGTGCGGCAACAATTTACGGTGGTACATTCAATCTTTTCAATGTTACAATGAGAAAGCTCGGTATTGATGTGACATTCGTTGACCCAAATGCAAGCGAAGAAGAAATTCAGGCAGCATTCAAGCCCAATACAAAGGCACTCTTCGGCGAAACTATTGCAAACCCGTCACTTGATATTCTCGATATTGAGAAATTTGCAAAGGTTGCACACGCAAACGGTGTTCCGCTTATCGTTGACAACACATTCCCAACACCAATTAACTGCCGTCCTTTTGAATTTGGTGCTGACATTGTTACACACTCCACAACCAAGTATATGGAAGGTCACGCAAATATTATCGGCGGTGCGGTTATTGACAGTGGTAATTTCGACTGGGAACAGAACGACAAATTCCCAGGACTTACTCAGCCCGACGAAAGCTATCACGGTGCTGTTTATACAAAGGATTTCGGTAAAGCAGGTTATATCACAAAGATTGTAGCACAGCTTCTTCGTGACTATGGTTCAACTCCTGCTCCGCAGAATTCATATTACCTTAACTTAGGTCTTGAAACACTCCATCTTCGTATGGAAAGACATTGCAGTAATGCTTTGGCAGTTGCAAAATATCTTGAGAATAACGAAAAGATTTCTTGGGTTAATTATCCCGCACTCCCCGGCAATAAGTATTATGACCTTGTGCAGAAGTATATGCCAAACGGCACTTGCGGTGTTGTATCATTCGGCGTTAAGGGTGGCAGAGATGCCGCAGAGAAGTTTATGAATTCTCTTAAGCTTGCAGCAGTTGTTACTCATGTTGCAGATGCGAGAACCTGCGTGCTCCATCCCGCTTCGTCAACTCACAGACAGTTGAGTGACCAAGAGCTTGTAGAATGTGGTGTTTCCCCCGACCTTATCAGATTCTCAGTCGGTATAGAGAATGTTGACGACATTATCGCTGACATTGAACAGGCTTTAAACAATATATAAAAAATTAACGGTAACTCACACGAGTTACCGTTTTGTTTATTTGATAAATTTGAATTTATAGGGATGAAATTCGTAGGGGTCGGCGTCCTCGACGACTCGCCGTTGGTTTATCTGCATACTTGGTTAGGGCTGTCGAGGACGCCAGCCCCTACGAAAAGCATTATACAAACCCCAATTTGTTGAAAAAACGGAGTCGATGGACTCCGTTTTTCTATACTATGGTATATATTAGTTTTTACCTTTTAAACTGCTGCCCAGTACATCGGATACTTCTGAAATTGTGATGAATGCCGAGGGGTCAATAGCCGACACAATCATTTTAAGCTTTGCAATCTGGAATCTGTTCACAACAAAATAAATAACACTTCGCGATTTGCCCGAGTAATATCCAGTTGCGTGAATTTGTGTTACACCATAGCCGAAATTATGGCTCAATGCGTCACAAACCTCTTCTTCGCGCTCGGTAATAATCATAACAGATTTCGCTTTGTCAAGACCTTCAACAATAAAGTCAACAGACTTGATTCCCACCGCGTAAGTAATAATTGAATAAAGTGGCAGTTCCCAACTTCTGAAAACAATGCCAATTACAATATAAAGAATTACATTGTAAATCATAACAAAAGTGCCGACAGTCATATTGAGTTTTTTCGAGAATATAACCGCCATAACCTCAATGCCGTCAATAGCACCGCCGTAACGGATTGTTAAGCCACTGCCAACACCTGAGATGAGTCCGCCAAAAATTGCACAAAGCACTAAATCTTTGCCTGCAAAAGGTGAAGAATTTACAACATCAATGGGCAGAACATCGGTAATTAAAAATGATGAGAGCGAATAAATCAGCACCGCCCATACAGAATAGATTGTGAATTGTAAGCCTTGCTTTTTAAGACCAAAAAGAAACAGGGGAACATTAAGTACAATCAAAAAGAATGATAGGTTTATGTGGTCGGGAGTAACCTGCCATAAAAGCATTGATGTGCCCGAAATTCCGCTGTCATATAGATTTACAGGCGCTAAAAACATTGTAACACCTATGGAGTTGATAATACCCGCAAAAAATAATATAAAAAAGTTCTTGAATTTCAAGCCCTTTAAATCCTCAATAACCTCATTTTTGATTTTCTTAATATCAATCTTCGTCATCATTACCTCCAATTATTTAATCTATTAATAAGTATAACATAAAGTTGTTATGTATGCAAATTTATTATATTTGTTTTTGGCAACAAAAAAGCGGAGTTTCGTTTAAAACTCCGCTTCAGCTTTTATTTTTTCCAGTTGATAACAAGTCCGTCAATGCCAAGACCATTGCTTGTCGGATACCATTTTTCGCCGAGTGTTAAATCGCTTTCAACTGCATCAATATTTACTGTCAAAAGACTTGTGCAGTTGTAGAATGCGTATTCGTCAATTTGCTTGATGCTGGCGGGAATGTTGATTTCAGTAATGCCTGTGCAATATGAAAATGCGTCCTTACCGATAAGCTCAAGACTTGCAGGTGCGTTGATTTCTGTCAACGAACCGCAACGGAAAAATACCTTTTCTTCAATAGCTTTCACACTGTCGGGTAATGTAACTTTTGTAACCTTGCCACATTTATAAAATGCCTTTGTACGAACGGTTTCAACACCGTCTGCTACGGTGTATTCTCCCTCTTTAGCAGGGGGGAAGAATACAATTGTTTTCATATCCTTTGTGTAAAGAACACCATCAACCGAGCAGAAATAAGAATTTTCTTCGTCAACGACAAATTTTTGAAGTTTCTGGTTGTTTTCAAATGCCCAAGTACCAATTTCTTGAACATTTTTACCTATCTTTATTTCTGTAACATACTCAAGGTTAACAGCAGCAAAATTAGCAATTTCAGTAACTGGAACACCTTCGAACTCATCGGGAATAACAATTTCTGTAATTGTTGCCTTGTTCGGTACACTAATTACTGTTGCTTCATCATTTTCAACTTTGTACTCAATTGTATCACTTTCGGTACCCATAAAAGCACCAAGAGAGTCGCAACCTGTGAACAAGAAGCAAATGCAAAGAAGTAGTGCTGCAATTCTAATAATATTTTTTTCCATATTAAACTACCTCACTTTCTACATTGTCCTCTGCTTCAATTGCACGAAGTCTTGCTTGTAATTCTTCAACACACATATCGTGCTTTTCTTTTGTCAAATCGTAGAATAAGAACGGAATAGTCATAAGGATTGTACTGATAATTGTTGCCCAAGTGTAAATGTTGAATACACTATTGAGAATTGTCTGGTCAAAAAGTACATCCCAGTCAGATGTGAATCCGACTCTTGCGAGAAGCCATGGAATAATAAAGCCAAGAACTGCGTTGATAGGATTCAAGAACCAACCGAATACACCTGCCATGGAGTCAGCGCGTTCACCATATTTCCATTGGTGATAGTCCTGAATGTCAGCGCCAAGACCAACATTGATACCGTCAACAACAGGTTGGAATGTGTTTCTTAAGAACATGGCACCGATAAACACATAAACGCTTTCAATCCTTACAGCGAATAACATAAGTATAACGGTAAGCAGTGAAATGCCTCTGAAAGCGATAAGAATGTTTCTCTTTTGGAATTTCTTTGTAAGAATTGGGCAGAGAATATTACCAAAGGTCATACCTACAACAACAATGTTTGCTGCAACACCATAAAGTGCTTCCATTCTGAGAGAATAAATAAACCAGAATTGAAGAAGACTACCTACCATTGCTGACCATTGACCTAAAATAGTAGAAATGTTTGTAATCCAGAAATACTTATTTTTAAGAACGTTTTTAGCACCGTTAAGGAATGTGACTTTTTTACGCTTGTCACCTGAAGCCTCAATAACACGTTCTTTACAATGAATCGCAGCCAATGAAACGAAAACACCAATAAAGCCAAAGATGGGAACAAAGATTTTATAAGTGTTAATATTGAGATATCCGCCTGTTGACTGAATAAGCATTGGGAAGAAAAGACTGATAATTGATGGGAAAAGTCCTGTAATAATAGGAACAATTGAGTGAAGTCTTTGTCTTTCCTGTGAGTTGGGTGTCATAAATGTAACAAGTCCGTTAACGCCAACATAAGCGTTATAGAAGAAGTTCATAAATGTGAAAGCACCGTGAAGAATAACAAGTTTGTAAGCACTTGGAAGACCTTGAATAGGCAAGAAGGGGATTATCGACATAATTATTGCCGCAGGAATACCACAAAGAAGAATAAATGGTTTAAGTCTTCCGTATTTTGTACAGAACTTTTTACGAATACCCCAGGTTATGTAGTTGGTTATACCGCTAATGAAAAGGATATTAGCTACAATCTGAGGAGTACCCAACATAAAGTCAAAAGTGTCCATAGGTATGAAATAGCAGAACAAACCTATAACCATTTCACCCGAATAACAGATATGAGCAAATCTTCTCATTTTCGGAGAAAGCTCACCGTGGTTCTCGAAAATAAGAACGCTGATTGGGTTCATAAACATAAATAGATAGCCAATAATTGTACTTATCACGTTAACAAGCTGGAACTGCATATTACTGAGTTCCATAATTGAACCACAAAAATATGATGCCGAGAAAGATAACAATCCCGATGCAGTTAAGAAAATGTAAGAACCTGCCTGCGTTGCGGTATATGCACAGAATTCTTTTAATGAAACAAATTCACCTTCGTTAGGTTTGTCCCAATGTTCTTTTACATAGCCCGGTAAACCTTTTACCTTGTCTACGATTTCGGTCTTTGTCATTAAAGTGACCCCTTTCCTAAAACTATGCTAAAATTATACATTAAAAATCCCACAAAATAAAGTGACGATTTTGAAAATGAGTTTTTTTGTTATATTTGTCATATTTTTTAATGTTTATCTGTTACAAATGACGAATATTGTTGTTTAGTAGGGGGCGTTCTATTGACATAAACTCACTTTTCAAGGTATAATTATTTCATATGAGAAAAGAGAGGTCATTTTATGGGCACAGTTTACAGTAAAGAGAATATTGAGCTTCTTTTAAACCCTGCAAAACCTAAGAAAAATCCAGTAAAAGAAGTTGCAAAATTCCTGTATAGTATCGTCATTGAAATCAGCAAAAAGGTCACAATAATAAGAAAGCTTTTGCGAAAGTTCAATCAGGTCCGCCGAACAGGTAGATACAATAAAATCCGCGATAGTATCGCAACTGACGAAAAAACAGTATTATTTTCAACCTTTGACGGCAGAAATTACAGCGACAGCCCCAAGGCAATTTATCTTCGTATGCTCGCCGACCCGAAATATAAAGATTACAAGCTTGTGTGGGTGTTCCGCGAGCCCGAAAATCATATTGAAATGCTCGAAAATCCCAATACATACATTGTAAAAACAAATACCGTGGGTTTTGAAGAAATGTGCGCAACTGCAAAATATTGGTTTTTTAATTACCGCGTTGCAGACCATATTTATCCTAAAGAGGACCAAGTTTATGTTGAGCTTTGGCACGGTACACCTCTTAAGCGATTGGGCTATGACATTGAAAACAGCGATAATGCAATGAACTCAAAAGAGGAAATCCGCGATAAATACCGTGTAGACGCTGAAAAATTCAAATATATTCTTGCTCCCTCGCAGTTCGCCGCAAATTGCTTTGAATCTGCGTGGAATTTAAAGGAATTCGGCAAAACCGATACAATGCTTATTGCGGGCTATCCCCGAAACGATTTCCTTATAAATTATACTGACGAGCAGGCACAGAAAATCAAAGAAGAACTGAGGCTTCCAAGCGATAAAAAGATTATCCTCTATGCACCTACTTGGCGCGATAATCAGCATAAGGCGGGTGTGGGCTATACATATAAATTAGGTGTTGATTTTGATGAACTTCGTGAGCAACTTGAAGATGATTATATAATCCTTTTCCGTGCTCATTACCTCGTTGCAAGCCAGTTTGATTTCGCAAAGTATGAGGGCTTTGTGTATAATGCGTCAACAGTCAATGACATCAACGATTTGTATGTTATTTCAGATTTGCTCATAACCGACTATTCAAGCGTTTTCTTTGATTTTGCAAACCTCAACAGACCAATGCTTTTCTATATGTACGATTTAGCCGACTACGGCAACGAAATCCGCGGTTTCTATATTGATTTGAAAGAATTGCCCGGTAATATCGTTGAGAAACAAGATGACCTTGTAAAAGAAATCAAAGCGGTAAAATACGACGAGGCTTTCTATAAAGAAAAATATAAGGATTTCCACGAAAAGTTCAATCCTCTTGACGACGGCAAAGCCGCCGACAGAGTACTTGAAGAAGTAATTAAATAATTTTATAAAGATAAATAAAAAGCAGACCTGATGGCAAAATCCATTAAGTCTGCTTTTAATATTTTAATCACGCATTAGGTCTTTGGAACTTGGTCAACGCCGTTTACGGGCTCCTGAAGACCAAGGTCATTTTTAATCTGTGAGGTTGAAATGCCTGGTGTTCTTTCAAGAAATGCGATTTCGCAGTATTCCTTAAGATAATCAAACTTGTCACTGCCTGCCCAGTCGTCACCCATAACAACAACATCAATTTTGTAGTCCTTAACATCCTGAAGCTTCTGCTCCCATTCGTTTTCGGGGATTACAAGGTCAACATAGCGAATTGCCTCAAGCATCTTTTTTCTTGTTTCATAGCTGTGATATGCTTTTTTGCCCTTGATTGCATTGAATTCGTCAGTTGAAAGAGCAACAACAAGGTAATCGCCCATTTCTTTAGCACGCTTAAGAATTCTGATATGACCATAGTGTAAAAGGTCAAATGTACCGTAGGTTAATATCCTTTTCATTTTTCATACTCCTTTAAATCAACTTGCAAATGAAATCTGCAAGATAATTAGTGTTATTATTACCACGGTTTTCCACGAATTCGCGGGAAAATCCGTTAAGCTTTTCAAAATCATATTCGCCGTTTTTAACCGAATTCAAAAGCTCGTTTGCATTATAAAAACAAGCCTCGGGCAAAATTTTCGGCATATCAGTATTTAAGCCTTGCTCATTTTTATAGGTCTCATAATCGGGAATATAAAACCATAAAGGCTTGTTGAGTAATGACGCCTCAAAAGCGCAAGCAGAGTAGTCGGTAATAATTCCGTCTGCCAGCTTCATAAGGTCATAAGTGCCGAAATTACCGTTGAATTTGTAATTTTCACTTACCTTGCTTAACGGGTGAGCCGAAATCACAAGCTTTATTTCATTATCACTTTCAAATGCCTTATAAAGACTTTCAATAATTTTGTCATCATCATTTCTGAATGTGGGCAGATAACCGATAATCTTTTTACCTTCGTATTCGGGATTTAATTCTATAAATTCTTCGCGTCTGTTTGTACCGTCAAGAATTACATCAGCGCGGGGAAGGTTGGCAATAAAAATTTTATCTTCACCACATCCAAATGCCTCACAATAAAACTCTGCGGTTTTCTTTGAGGGGGCGATTACATAATCGTAATTTTTGTGCATACAAAGAGCCTTTGAAACTCCGCTGTCCCTACCTTGAGCCTTGCCAACGGATTGCAAGCTGAACTTCTTAACCGCACCAAGTGCGTGCCAGATTTGCACAATCTTTAAATCCTTTTTGTGATTAAGACAAGAGAGGGGAATTGAATAAGTGTCGCAAATGGCTACCTTTGCCGAAGCTATTTCCCACATATCACCGAAAATGCCGAGAATGTAAGAAAGGGATAACGCACTCTCGTCCTTTAACCTGCGCAAACGAAATACCTGCTTTGTATCGGGCGAAAGCCTTGCAATCTCATTTGAGAGCATTTCCATATCCTGCGACTTTTTGTCAGATTGGCGGGATAACCATACAATTTTATTCTGAACTTTACAGAGCTTCATAGGTGCATAAAGAATTCTGATTACCAGAACAAACACCCGAACTATCAATAATTTCACAAAAGTCACCGTTTCCCATATATTACCCTTATTTTATTCCAAACCCCTATATTTGTCAAGTAAAACCAATATGCTTAGGGTAGTGCGGAACACAGTTAGGGATTATTCGTAGGGGTTGGCGTCCTCGACGACCCCGCAAAATTGCGAACGGACAGACATCCTTGTCTATCCGTAGTTGGTTAATATCAATCTAATATAGAAATTGTGACTAAGTAGGGTCGCTTCATGAAGCGACCGTTAAAATTACCGAAAAACTTCTTCGGGCGATTCGTGAATCGCCCCTACAAAGTTTGTAGTAATAAATTAGTGAATTTTTATATTATATTATTGACAATTTACTTTTCATAAGATATAATAATTAGGCTGTGAAAAACAGTTATGCTGGTGTGGCGAAATCGGCAGACGCAAGGGACTTAAAATCCCTCGGTAGCAATACCGTACCGGTTCAAGTCCGGTCACCAGCACCAAAAAAGCAGAACGGCACTCAAAGAGCGTGGTTCTGCTTTTTGTTTTATAATTCAATTATTTCTGCATTTAATATTTCTGCGTCCTCACTATCGTGACTGACGATGATAAATGCACGCTTTTTACTTTCTTCCTTGATTATTTCGCAAATCTTGATTTTCAATGCCTCGTCAAGTCCCTTGAACGGCTCGTCAAGAATTACCAAGTCACTTTCAAAGCAAAGTGCACGGGCAAGGGCAACTCTGCGCCTCATTCCTCCACTGAGCGAGAGAGGGGAGTTATCCTTTTCCCCCTCAAGTCCCATAAGTGATAAATATTTCAACGCCTTTTCTTCATCACAAACGGCAGTTAGATTTTTAAGCACCGTAACAAATGGGATTAGCCTGTCCTCTTGAAACATAAAAGAAACTTTTTCAGCGGATTTTATAATTTCGCCCTTATCTGCCTTTTCAAGCCCTGCAATTAATCGCATAAGCGTGGTTTTGCCAAGTCCCGATTTGCCTTGAATTAAGAGTATGCCGTCAAAGTCGAGTGTTTTGTTGTAATTCTCAAAAATCACCTTGTCACCGTAACATTTACAGAGATTATTTATTTGTATTTTCAATGAAATAACCTCCCTTTGACATAATCTTTTTGAATACCAAGTCAAAAACCGTAACGAGCACCTTTTCAAGCACAAGACTTAATATTATTACAATAGCAGTCCACGCAAAAAGGTCGACTGTTTCAAGATAAACTTGAGAATTGCGAAGATTTATACCGATTGAATTCTGCGGAGTACAAAGTACCTCGGCGGCAATGCCCGCTTTCCAGCCGAGTCCAACCGCGGTTTTGCAGGCGGTCACAAAATAGGGGATAGCTGACGGCAAGAAAATCAACTTTAACTTTTTTGCAAACCCGAAGTTATAAGCGTTTGCCATTTCAATAAGACCTTTGTCGGTAGAGGTAATTCCGCCCGAAACATTTGCCCACACAACAGGCAAAACCATTAAAAATGTTATGAATATGGGCACTTCGATTTTAGAAAGCCATATAAGTGCAAGAATTATGAATGACACTACGGGTGTTGTCTTTACCGCAGTTAAAAATGGCTTGAAAAGAGTGTTTAGCACACTCGAAAATGCTGTGGCAATGCCCATAATCGTGCCGACTGCCACACCAAGAATGTAGCCGAGCGCAACACCCTTAAATGAATTTAAAATACTCAACCAGAATTCGCCGTCGGGTAAAAATTCAATAATTCTTTTTGCAACATTCAATGGTGATGCAACTAAAACATCAAGCCCGACAACAGTATATATCAACTGCCAAAGCCCTAACCAAAAAGCAATGGTTAGGGCTGTTTTCAGCACTTTTTTAATTGTTACCTTTTTATACTCCGTAGTAGAAGTCGTCACCTGGCAACTTACCTCCGATAGATGTCTTGTCTGCATCAAAGAAAATCTGAAGATTTGCAGCTACTGCTGATTTCATATCAGCACCGTCAATGTATGCAATATTGCAGTTGGGGATTGCCTTTTTAGCCATTGCAGCCTTGGGGATAATCTTATACTGCTCGCAAAGTGCCGCTGCACCCTCAACATCACTGTTAGCATAACCGAT
>JAZNYY010000030.1:0-2601 GCA_045594645.1 Candidatus Fimenecus sp. | reverse complement strand
AGGGGTTACCGACCTCGGCAACCCGTAAAAAGTATTAGAAAAACCCACGGGACGCCGAGTCGGCGTCCCCTACTATATTAATTTGCAGCACAGCCCCTTAATTCAGCACTCTGCATTCTGCATTAAAAAAGACGGTCAATTGACCGTCTTTTTTGTGATTATTTTTTATTATTCAGTAGCATTGACAGAGGGAAAGATAAGTTTACTCTCACCAAATCTCTCCCCCAGTCATTTTCGCAAGCGAAAACGACAGCCCCCTCGTCAGAGGGGGCTTTTTGTGATTAACCTTTATTCGTCTTTTTTCTTCTTAATTACAACACCCGCTGTAATTACACCTGCACCGAGGAGTGCTGCGGCGGCAACTATGGGAGCAGTTGATTTTACTGCATTTATATTTGTATTGGGAATATCACCCGTTACATTTTCAGTTTCATTTCCGCCGGTTGTGTCATTTGTTGTTCCGTCAGTTGATGGCTCGTCTGTACCTGGTGCATCCGTTGTGGGCTCATCTGTTGATGGTGTATTAGTTGTTGGCTCTTCATATGGATTTGGCAATTCAACGCCGTCATCAATCAGATACTCATACTTATTCACCTGTGCATTTGTAAGAGGAGTGAAATAAATCACCTCATCAACATATGTGAGCTGTGTATTCATAATTGAATATCTAATATTAACCGCAAATGGAGTTTTTGCACTTGCAAAATCATTATTTGTAGCTTTAATTGTGACAGTTTTACCCTGCACAACGGTCATTCCGCTTTCAAAATTGAAACTGATATCTGCACCCTCGGTCTCAATTGCCCAAATCTGAATATTTGACTCGGCAGAAAGATTTGTGATTTCAAATGCAGTATCAACTGTTGAGTGATAGCCTGTGCTTGTGTTATCAAAGCGGGCATAAAGCACTTCACCCGGATTTTGAGAGAGGTTAAACTGCGGATATGCCTTGCTTGAGAACACATTTTCAATATCGCCCCACAAGAAATCGTGAACAAGAGATTTTGTATAGGGGTCGTGCATAATCATACCGTGACCCTGACCGCGCACATACCATGTGTTATCGGGCATAAAGCCTGTTGAAGCGTCAATGTCGAAATCAGGTGAAATGTGGTAGTGATTTGGATTTGAACATACTGTTCCCGCTTTTGTATAGCCCTCGGGGAAGGTTTCGCCGAGTGGCATACAGATTGAGCCCGATGACAAATATGTATCAATAAGAATATCAGAATTATATTTACCGTTGATTGAATCGTAGCCGTTGCCAACAACATAGCCCAATCTCATACCGCCGACCTTCAGGTCAGAAAGTGTGTTTGCAAGGTTCAATCCACCATTGGAAATATCGTTATGATATTTAACTGTATCAGCATAAAGTTTGCCGTTCTCTTCTGCATTAAGCCCAACATACTGAAGTGCATCTTCAAAATAATTATGGGGAACAAAATCCCAAAGAGAAGGAATTAACACAATCCCCTCAAGCAAATCAGTATTAACAAGTGCACTGTTTACTATTTCAATAAGAGAATCGTCGAGGGTGAGAAGCTGTACTAACCATTCCCAATCCTTTTCGTGCTCAAAGCCGTGCTCAATAAATTTAATAACATCTTCAACATTTACGTCTACATATTCGCCGGTGAAGAATGAGCCTACTGCTGATGTTCCCAAGGTTGCAGGGTCACCAAACATTGCGCGTCTTACATCACCTTTATATCCATAGTAATAAAGGTAGCTCGTACCGTACTGACCGCCGTGGCTCAAGCCATAAAGGTCAACCTGCTCTGCGCCTGTAATTTCTTTTACTTCTTGAATATATGCGTCAAGGTCAGCAGCAGAATCAACCTGACTCTGTCGCCAGTCCTGAGTAAATCCGAAAACATTTTCTGCTCCAACTTCTGCAATTGCCATTTCGGCAACTACTGCCTCGGGGATATACTGCTCCATACCATTTTCAATAAGAGTTGATGCGCGTGTAGCCGCCGCACCGCTTGGGTATGGCACAAGATTATTCTTTGATGTGCCGTCGGGGTTCATTTCAAGAGGTTCAAAATACTCTTGTAACACATCAACAATCGCATCACCAAGTTCATTCTGATTAAGAGTAACATCAGCCAATAAACCCATAATTTTAGTGCCAATATCATCAAAATTCAAGGGCCATGCTAACTGAACTTCACCGTCAACCACAATGGGCTCGCCGTTTTCGTCAGCATAAGCAAGGCTTGGACCGGAATAGCCCTGCAAAATAACTACGGGCACTTTTTCTTCTTCCTGCGCCACAACACCGATTGACATTACAGAGAAGAGCAAAAGTGCTGAAAGAATAACAGCCAATACTTTTTTCATAACAATTCCCCTTTTCAAAAGAATTACAATATACCTTATTGTACACCCCTAAAAAGAAAAAATCAATAAACAAAAGCGGTGTTCTTTGTTGAACACCGCTATAATTTTATAAAATTATATGATTTTTTTGTGTTTTTAGCACATTATTCAGCTTTTTCCTCTGCTGCCCAACCGAAGTTATATGTAAGTGAAGATGTGCAAGGGAATTCAACAACGACTGTGCCGTAATCTTCAAGCGCACCTGCAAATGTAATG
>JAZNYY010000029.1:0-82467 GCA_045594645.1 Candidatus Fimenecus sp. | reverse complement strand
CGCAAAGTGCAAAGTGCAAAATGCAAAATAAATGGTCTGCGACGCAATTATAATCGGCTCCCTCTGACGAGGGAGGCAACATACACCATTTAATGAGTTCAAAAATTCAAATTAACTCTTTACCGTTTTAAAATTAGTCTTTTAGAAGTGGCATTTCGGTCATTCTAAGTCTTGCGCAACCATATAGGCAAAGCTCGATTTTTTGAATTTGAGAGATTGGCTCTCTTGATTTCGGTGTTTTTCTGGCAACACTTCTATACGGGAATTTTAGTCCCCAATTGATTTGTTGCACATTTGCTTTTATGGTTATCGGCGGATTCTCCTGTGAAAACGGAATATCACTTATCCCATTAAAACTCGCTTCAAAGCTATCGTCTGAATAACCGTAATTCCAAGATGAAGTCGGTATAAACTGATAATCACAATACGGAAATTTGCGTTCAACACCTTTTTTAGTGTATTCTCTCATTTCCTTTGCGTACAATTTATTCAGGCAAAACCTGATATGTTACATCTTCAAACTGCATTGTTACTTCTTCTCGGGTGAAGCCTTCAAGGTCATATCTGTCTGAATAGTAATTATATTTATCAATAGTGAATGTTGTGTCGGGTTTGCAGGTAATCATAGTGCAACCCCTTTGTGAGCCAAGCTTATCAATACCTGAATATGCAAAATAGTCAATACTGTAACCGTAGCTGAACAAAATGCCCTTATATTCAAAGGTTGTATTATTAACATGGTCGTGACCGTTAAACATTACCTTTGTTGAGCCGAGCTCTACCATTTTTTCAAAAAGGTCATCTTCGCCATAGCCACAACATACTTGTCTACCCTGCTCGCCTATTAAACCTTCAACATATTTGAAATCATCTGTATCTTTATAGCCGTTGTCACGAAACTCTGTCCACGCATCGTCCATTTCTACCAAAGGAATATGGAAAAATGCAAGGGATTTAACTGGTACTGCCTCTTTACTGATTTTTTCGTTTTCTGCGTTCATTCGCTGAATTTCAGATTCATACCATTCTACCTGATTAGGATGAACATTATCATATGTACCCTTAATACTTTCAATGATGTTATCTTTAACATAAGCCTGAGAGTCAATTAAAACCAGAGCCTGCGTAATAATTCCCTTGGAATTTTTGACTTCAATAGTGTGGTTTCCGTAGCCATCAACATCTTCGGGGCCTGCCTGAAACAAGCAATATTTATAATCTTCATTTTCATAAAACTCTGCGAGTGCTTCTCTGTCAAAATATGAATAAGCTTCAGCATCGTGATTGCCGAATGTAACATCCCAATAAACGCCAAGACTTTCCATAAGGTTTGCAAAAGCCTTTGCACCGCTATAGTTGTTAAATGTACCTGCCCTATATGGCACAGGGAACGCAATATCACCCGTTGCAATAACAAGGTCAGGCTTTTCTTTTGTTACCATAGCTGCAACCGCATTAAGTGCTTTTTCATCAACAGTTTTTGAAAGGAACCCGCCACCAATGTGAATATCAGTAAGATGCATAACCTTAAAATCACCGTCGGTTGTGAAATACCAATTGCCGTTTTCGTCTTTCTCGGGAACAAGTTTGTTTTCAATTTGAACCTTGTTATATGTATTTCCCTTTTTCAAAAGATTTTGAACTGACAAAATATTTACACCTGTTATTACGATTGCAAGAACAGTAATAACAGAAAGAACAGTAAACAAAACCTTTTTCCCCTTTTTACTCTTTTCTCTTTTCACAATGTGTGTCCCCTTTCAATTTACTTATAATTGGTTTTTTCTTTTGTAATTCACTACAAGATTTCCGTTTATATTTTTGGATTTTATTGAGAATGTGCATAACAGCTATTTTAATATTACCAAATAAATGGTATCAAACGATATTTGACTTTTTGCTTATACTCACGATAACCATCGAGTTCTTTTTCGAGAAATTCTTCTTCGTTTTTAATTCTTTTAGCAATTATAAAGGGATATACAAGAAAAATCAAAAATGAATATATTGAACCTAAAACAAGTGGCATAGACAAAAATAAAAGTAATGTGACGCTATACATGGGGTGTCTGACGATACCGTATAGTCCGGTGTCGATAACTTTTTGATTTTCTTGTACTTCAATAGTACGACTTAAGTATGTATTCTCTCTAAGTACCTCTGCATAAAGAATATATGATACAAGAAATACCACCGAAGCACCGATTACAACACTCTTTGGTAAGGTGTACCAATTAAAACGGAAACCTAAGCCTGCAACAATAAACCCTGCAAGAAACATAAGTCCGCTGAGTTTTACCACAAGGCTTTGTTCTTTTTGCTCTTCTTTTGCATCAAGTCGGGACTCTAAAAGTTTTGGGTTTTTAAGCATCATTACAATTCCTGCAAGGAACATTGGCACAAATAAAATCCCCATAAATATCCAACCATTTGCAAATGAAAAACTACCTGCTGGTAAAAATATCAATAAACCAACCAAAACAACACCTAATGAAAACTTTATTATTGCTTGAATGAATAATTTTATTGTCATAATAACACCCCTGCAATTTTCAGTTTATCAATCCGGATAAGTGACCTGTCTGCCCGTAATTGCTTCTACAACTTTACGGTAAATGTTACTTGCGGTTTTCTGAATTTTGCCTTTAACTGCAAATTCGCAAGCCATTTTGTATGTGAATTTATCTCCGTTTTGTTTTTCTTCTTTTACAGTTTCAAAATCGAACATATCATATATACGGGCTACTCGTGTTTCATATTTGGAAGTATCATTTTCGTCAACCTCTATTACGCGGTAGCCACATTGTGTGGAATGAGCAAGTCCTATGTAACGAGTACTCAATGAGTTGACAATATCAATCCCCTTATGCTCTACGGCAAATGCGTTAGTGTGGTCGTGACCTGTGAAAATGCCGAGCACATCGCCTTTTTCGACCATAGCGTCAAACTGACCGAAGTTATAATAACCGGGGCAAGGGTATTCTCTTATTGTGCCATAATTTACGCGGTCAGGGTCAAACATATAATATTCGTCTTTGTTATATAAATGCTTATATGCGTAAGGCTTCCACGAATCTGACTTTTTGAGCACATCATAGATTTCGCCCACGATTATATGCTGAAAAACAAGAGAATTAACTACTTCACCGTTGTTATCTGCTTTAAGTTTATCAGATGTTTGTTTATACCACTCAATCTGGTCGGGCTTTACACAGCTGTATCTTCCCTCTTCGTCATAATCACCTGAATCGAAAACCCAAAGATTGAATTTCACTTTTTCACCGTCGGAAGAAAGCACGGGAATATTATATGTACCGCAACCTGAAAGTGCTTCGCCGTCATCAACTGAAACGGAACAAGAAAATGTGTTGTAATATGCCATAAGCTCTTCTCGCGTCATTGCGCCCTGCTCTGAATCGTGATTACCAAAGGTTACTGCAACGGGAATATTTCTCTCGTCAAAAATATTCATCAATGCGTTAATCATTTTCTTTGTATCTTCTGCATTGTCGCAATTCACAACATTGTCGCCTGTAATCATAACGATATCTGGCTTTTCGGTATCACAAGCTCTCTCAACCAACCAGATTGTAGGGTCAAAGTTGTGGTTAAGATTGAGATGAGTGTCAGTAATATGTAAAATTTTAAGTTTTCCGTTTGAATTGAACTTAATTGTTTTTTCAGTTTGATTCTGACTATTTGCGGGATTGTAGTTAACTCCGCTGTATTCAGGTCTAAATAAGGGTGATAAAAATCCTGCCAACATAATAACCACCAATCCCAATGAAATTATTATTTTAATCCGTTTTTTCATTATCCCATCTCCAAAAGGATTTTACAATAATTAGTATATAATTTTTATTAATAATTTTCAACTTATTTTTGTAATCTGCAAACACAAAAATCCCCCACAAAGAATCGCTATCTGTGGGGAATAGTTTTGATAATACACCATTGCTTTCGCAATGGATAAAAAAAGTCCAAGTCTTGCGACTTGGATTTCTTGGCTGGGGTGGCGAGATTCGAACTCACGAATGCAGCAGTCAAAGTGCTGTGTCTTACCGCTTGACGACACCCCAATATTAAGTTGTGATAAATAAAACTCCGCCTTTTCTTGTTTCGGCGGAGTTTTTAGTGGGGTGGATAGTCGGATTCGAACCGACGGTCTCCAGTGCCACAAACTGGCGCTTTAACCAACTAAGCTATACCCACCATATTTGCCAGCGTAAAAGCTATAAAACCCGCTACGCTGACTTGGCACGCTGAAAGGGATTCGAACCCCCGACCCTCTGCTTAGAAGGCAGATGCTCTATCCAACTGAGCTATCAGCGCATATGGAGCGGGTGATGGGAATCGAACCCACACGACCAGCTTGGAAGGCTGGGATTCTACCATTGAACTACACCCGCGTTCAAACGACGCTGATTATTTTAACATAAAGAGTGTTTTTTGTCAACATATTTTTAGGGTTTATTTTGAAATATTTGAGATAATTTATAAATTAAATCTATCTATATTTTCTCTCCCTCCGTCAACACTAACGCGTTGCCACCTCCCTCGTCAGAGGGAGGAAATCAGAAATCCTATTCAAATGCTTTAAGGAGAGTTTCGTAATCTTCGTTGGATATTGCCACAACTGAGCCGTGGCGGGGATTGAATGGCATTGAGTAATCGTCGGGGTTAACTGCTTTGAAGTTTTCAAAGTCGGTGGTTTGTTGCATAAAGAAACGGTCTGTGCCGTATTCGTCCATAATCATTACCCACTGGTCTGTGCCCGTAATATTATAGATTTCGCTACCCTCTACCCCCGTTTTCGCAAGGGATACAACCACCGAGTTATCCTCATAAGGTCCTGTGAGGTTTGGTGATTTCACATAAGCAATAGTCTGGTCCTCGTCATGCTTGAAATAAAGATAATACATTCCGTTTTCTTTATTGAAAGCTATGTCGCCGTCGATTGTCTGAATTCCTTTGCGGATATACAATGGCTTTGGCTCGGTCATTGTTTTCATATCGGTTGAATGAGCGTAATACATTCCCGCAACATCGTTTTCAAGGGTTGAATGTGCCCAATAAATCATATATCGCTGCTCTTTTTCGTCCCAGATTGCTTGCGGTGCCCACGCTCTTGTGGTAGTTGCGAATTCACCACCAAAGTCGCGAATATCAATAATCGTTTCGTCTGTCCAATTGACCAAATCTTTTGATTTCCAAGTAATTAGTGCGTGATTTGAAGTCCAGCCCTCAGTACATTTCATATCCGTTCCGATTATGTAATAAAAGTCGTCTTGACCTTTGAAAATATAGGGGTCACGGACACACTTTTTGCCCTTGGTCTGAATTATTACGGGCTCATTATTGTTAAGCGCTGTGAAATTGTAGCCGTCTTCACTCACGGCGAAGTGAATTCGCTCTTCGTGTGGCTCGTTGCCCACGAAATAGCAGAAAAGATATTTACCGCTTTGGGATTTTGCGGGAGTTGCGTACATAAATATTCCTCCATATAGGAACGGCGGAGGAATCCCTCCACCGCTAACGCGGTCCCCCTCCCTTTGACAAGGGAGGCTTTCCAATTATTCAAAATTTACTGATATATTGTTATCAGTTGAGGTGATGAGGATTTTGTTCATCACTGTGCCGAGATTATCAATCATAAGAGTTGAAATTTTATCCTCAATATTACGGCGGATAACATTACGAAGGTCACGAGCACCACGCACATTACCGTCCATTTTGCTTACAATTGCTGACGGTGTGTTATCGTCATAGATAAGTTCAATACCCTTATCCTTGAGAACAGTTTTCATTTCATTCATCATAAGGACTGCGATATTCTTATAATCCTCTTCGCTTAAGGGATTAAACACAACAATCTCGTCAACTCTGCCGATGAATTCGGGACGAAGAAATTCGTTGAGTGCTTTGAGAACTTTCTCTTTTGAAATATCCTTTGCACTCTTGCCGAAGCCGAGTGATGTTTCAGCCTTTTGACTGCCTGCATTTGAGGTCATAATAATGACTGTATTCGCAAAGCTTACTGTTCTGCCGTGAGCATCATTGGTTTTACCCTCGTCGAGAATCTGCAACAAGATATTCATTACATCGGGGTGAGCCTTTTCAATCTCATCAAAAAGAATGATTGAATATGGCTTTCTGCGTACCTTTTCAGTAAGCTGACCTGCCTCGTCATAGCCAACATAACCGGGCGGTGAGCCGATAAGACGAGAAACGGAGTGTTTCTCCATAAACTCACTCATATCAAGGCGGATAAGTGTTTCGGGAGTATCAAAAAGCTCCATTGAGAGCTGTTTTACAAGCTCGGTTTTACCAACACCTGTTGGTCCTACGAAAATAAATGATGCAGGTCTTTTTTGAAGTGTCAACTGAATTCTGCTACGCTTAATTGCATTTGCAACAAGTGTTACTGCTTCGTCCTGACCAATCACCTTTTCCATAAGTCTGTCTTCAAGCCCGCGAAGTCTGTTTACATCACCCTCAACGACCTTAGTTGCTGGGATACCTGTCCAAAGATTAATAACCTTTGCCAAATCGTCCTCAATAACCTGATTATCCTTGGCTTTTTCTTGCAATTCGGGTGCTTTACCCTCACAAACTGCAAGCTCACCCTTTGTTTTATAAAGGTCTTCGTAAACGGGATTAAGGTCTTCGTCCTTTTCGGGATTTGCGATTTTTTCTTCCAATGCTTCAAGCTCTTTTTTAAGCTCAAAAATCTTCTTTTCGTTAAGCTCATTTTCGCTAATTGCTTTATTGCGAAGATTTGCACAGGTGCAGGCTTCGTCAAGTAAGTCAATAGCCTTATCTGGTAAAAATCTGTCTGTAATATAGCGTTCTGAAAGTGTTACTGCCTTATACACAAGATTGTCGCTGATTTGAACGCGGTGGAATGTTTCATAATAACCCTTAATACCAATAAGCATTTTATAAGTATCTTCAATTGATGGCTCTTCAACCTTTACGGGCTGAAAACGACGCTCAAGTGCGGCATCTTTTTCAATATGCTTGCGATATTCATTAAACGTTGTTGCACCAATTACCTGAATTTCACCACGAGAAAGTGCTGGCTTTAAGATATTAGCCGCATTCATTGAGCCTTCAGCATCACCTGTGCCCACAAGATTGTGCACCTCGTCAATGAAAAGAATAATATTACCCTCGTTCTTAACCTCTTCAACAAGTCCCTTAATGCGACTTTCAAACTGACCGCGGAACTGTGTACCTGCCACAAGAGCAGTTAAATCAAGAAGATGAATTTCTTTATCACTGAGCTTTGCAGGCACATTACCCTCTGCAATACGCTGTGCAAGACCCTCTGCAATGGCAGTTTTACCAACACCGGGCTCACCGATAAGGCAGGGGTTATTCTTTGTTCTTCTGCACAAAATCTGAACTGCGCGGGCAATTTCGGTATCACGACCGATAATTCTGTCAAGTTTGCCGTCTCTTGCGCGACCTGTTAAATCTGTACAATAGAGCGATAACATTTTGCGCTTATCGTTCTTTGTGCCCTGCTTTTTCTTGGATTTCGGATTGGCTTTTTTGCCGTCACCGTTAAGGTCTTTTATGTTCTCTTCGGGAACATCCATAGGCATCATACCCATATTTTGCATAAATGGGAATGTTGAGGCACCGCCGAGCTGAAAATCGTCGCCCATAGACTCCATCATACTATCCATCTGCTCGGTAATATCGTCAAGCTGGTCTTCGGTTATACCCATATTCTCCATCATCTGCTTAATGGGGCCGATATTAAGCTCCATTGCACATTTGATACAATATCCCTCATTGGTGGTTTTGTCGCCCTCCATACGAGAAACGAAAATTACAGCAGGGTTCTTTTTGCATCTGCTGCAAATCATATTTTTGTTCATTGCTTTTTGTCCTTTTTATGTGATTATTTTTTCTTTGCGTTTTCTTTCATCTGCTTAAGTGCGCCGGGCACGTAGCTGAAAAATGCTATAAATGTAAGTATTACTGCAATAATTACAAGCACAAACATAACTGTTTCGGGGATTGTGTACTGAGGATTAATACGGCTGATTGCACCGATTTCAGGACCAAAGCCCACAATTACTACCATTACTGCGTAGAACACAAAGGTTGCCGCCTTGCCCCAGATTTCTGCCGCTACGGGACGAG
Source organism: Candidatus Fimenecus sp. (assembly GCA_045594645.1). Taxonomy (GTDB): domain Bacteria; phylum Bacillota; class Clostridia; order Oscillospirales; family Acutalibacteraceae; genus Fimenecus. The sequence continues at coordinate 74,310 of JAZNYY010000029.1, read as the reverse complement.
TGCCGAGGGCTATAAGTATTGCGCCACCCAAAATCATAATAACATCTTTAATGATGAACAGTAAGAATACCCAAGCAAAAGCCTGCATAGCCTCGCTTTGTGCCTCTTTGAATTTAAGGAAGAGCACAATAGCAAGTGCAAAGATTGTGAGCTTATCGGCAATTGGGTCAAGCATTTTGCCAAGTGCCGAAACCTGATTAAATCTGCGTGCGATTTTACCGTCTACTGCGTCAGAAAGTCCTGAAACAGCAATCATAGCAACCGCCCACCAGATATGGTCGTTATAATAAAGAACTGCGATTACGGGAATTAAGCAAATTCTTATTACTGAAATAAGGTTTGGGATTGTAAGACAACCGTCAAACAATTCTTTTACATTTTGTTTTAATGTTTTTTTCTCTTCACTCATTGTTTTTCACTCCTTAAAGCATTTCCTTTAATGAATTGATAAAGGGATTTATATAATCAAGAATATTTATTACAAATGATTCATTAACTGCGGTTGATAATTCGCCGTCGCCGTTTGAAAGTGCAAGATTTAAAATTGTGCACACAAACACAAGCACCACAACACCTTTGATTGCACCGAGAACACCACCGAGAGTCTTATTCACCTTTTCCACAAGCGGTAAGTCGAAAAGCTTTGAGAGAAGCTTTGCAACGATTTTAAGCACAAAGCAAAGAAGCAACGCTAAAATAATGAAGAACACTACTGTAAGCACACCCACAACGATTGGCTCGGCAACCTTTGTTACAAGCTCGGTTGCCAAGTTTTCGGAGCTTAAATCTGCGGTTGAAATTGTTTCTTTGATTTCTTCAACATTTACACCCGCTGAAGATGCGAGAGAAACCACAAAATCGGGCAATACGCTTAATGTAAGCTCTGCAGTTTCAGCGATATTTGACGCATTAACATTTTGGTCAATTTGCTCTTCAAGTGACTGAATCATTGCATCTTCAACAATGCCGTCATATACCCCCTGTGCAACAACGGGGCTGAATGAGAACGCTAATGCAAAGGCGGCAATAACTGCCACAAGCTCTAAAAGAGAGAGCATAAAGCCTTTTTTTACTGACACGGCAATGAATGCCACAAGAATTGCGATAAGTATAATGTCTAAAATAAGCGACATAAAATCACCTCATAATCTATTTTTCGTCTTCTGTATTATCACCTACAGAAGAATATTTTTCTATTTTATCCATTGAATAAACATATGTATTTCGTGATGAAACAATTACTTTTTCGGAGTCTGTGTTAACTGTTGCGTTTCCGCTTAACTCCCCTTTCATATTATAAATTTCAACACTGCTGTCAGTAAGCACCGCTACATATTTACCGTCGGTTGAGACTGATTTTACAAGGCCGTCAATCTCTTGTGTGAAAAGCTCTGTGCCTGACTTATTGTAAACCTTTATAATTTTCTGTGTTGTGCTTGAATACTTCGAGAGCACAAGTACCGCAGTGTTATTATCTGAAATATGAAGTCTTGAAGGTGTGTTGACCGAAACATCAACTCTTTGTGAAATTTTAAAATCCTGAACGAATTCGCACACATTGTCGCCTAAAATCATCAGCGTTTCGTTAGATAAGAACTGAACTGATGAAATTGCACTGTCTGTATATTCAAATGTGGCTTTCGCCGTTGTTTCTTTCTTATCAAAAATGTAAACTTTAGAATAAACCGAACCATTCTGCACGCCGAGAACTGAAACTGCATAAAGCTTACCGTTATCAGAAACATCGCAGGAGATTATGTGCTCTTTTGCACATTTCCACACGAAAACCTCTTCGTGCTTTTTATCATAAACTGTGAGCATACTTTCAGCACCGTCAGCCCTTGTGGCAACTGCCGCCGAGCCATCCTTACCCATTGCGGCGGTAAGAATCATATGCTCTAACTCTTTTTCATAGAGAACTCTTGTTTTTGACTGAACGCGGAATTTTGTTCCACCCTCATCATAAAGAAGAATTCTGCCACTATTACTGCTCATTACAGGGTGGTCATATTTATGTGCAAGGTTTGAAAGCTCTTTTGCGGTTGAGTCAAGCACCTTGACCGTATCGTCATAAACGAGCACCAAATCAGAATTGGTCATACCAGCGTCACTTATTTCAATACCATCCATACTGTAAGGGTACCCCTCGCCCGAGCCGATACCTGCAAGTGAGGTGCGAATTGAATCGCCGATAGTTGAAAATGTTACTCCGCCAAACTGTGCCGCGGCGATTATTATGAGCAACAGAACAACCACTATAATTGCCAACATTTTAAAAGTTTTTGCAGTTTTAAGGCTTACGCTTTTATTGGATTTTTTCTTTGAGTTCGTTGTCTTTTTACCTTTTTCTGCCACTTAAATCACCACACATCAATAAAAAACTTTGTTTAAGTATAATCCGCAAGCCGCCGCGGTTACACCCGCATTATCACGGTTACGGCTTTCAATTATTTGAGGAATAGTTCCTTTTTTGATTTTTCCGCGTTGAATATCGAGTAAAGTGCCCACAATAATTCGCACCATATTATATAAAAAACCGTTTCCGCTGACTTTAACTTCGATTAAATCACCATTTCGGGCAACCGAACAATCAAAGATTTCGCGGGTTTTATCTTCAATTTCAGTTCCCGCACTGCAAAACGCAGAGAAATCATTAGTACCGATAAACGCTTTTGCCTCGCTATTAAGCATTTCGGCATCCAATTCAAAGGGATAAAACATTGCTTTATTTTCGTAAAATGGATTGCGATATTTACCGTTATAAATTAAATAAATATACTCCTTACCCTTGCAATCATATCGCGCGTGGAAGTCAAAATCAACATCCTCGCAAGCATAAACAGAAATTTCGGGAGGAAGATAAAAATTGAGTGCGTCGGGTACTTTTTCGGCAGGAATATTACATTCTGTTCTCACATTACAGCAGAACATATTTGCATGAACACCCGCGTCAGTACGGCTACAGCCTATTATATTTTCATCTTTTCCGCTTAATTTTCTAAAAGCATTACATAATTCCTGCTGAACGGTTACGCCATTTGGCTGAATTTGCCATCCGTGAAAAGCACTACCGTTATACCGCAAGGTTAAAAGTAAATTCCGCATTATATTCACCGCAATAAATATTGAGTAAAATTACTGCACCAATTACCGCAAATGAGCAAAGAGTTGCAAGATAATCGCGTACAGAATATTTTAGTACATTCATAGTAGTTTTGCCCTTGCCACCGTTATAGCAACGGCAGGTCATTGCATTTGCCAATTCATATGCGCGTCTGATTGAATTGAAAAGCAAGGGAATAAACAAGGGAATGAGTGCTTTTGCTCGCTTTACTATACTTCCCTGCTCAAAATTTGCACCACGCGATTTTTGTGCACTCATAATTTTATCAACCTCTTCAATAAGCGTTGGGATAAATCGAAGTGCAATTGTCATTATCATTGTGACGGTATGAAAATCAATGCCGATTTTCTTAAACGGTGCAAACACACGGTCAAGTCCGTTTGTGAGTGCTGTTGGGGAAGTAGTATAAGTGAGCATTGTGCTCATTACAATAAGAAGTGAAATTCTGAGCACCATAAAGACGGCTGTGAGAACACCACCGCTTGTAATATGAATTTTCCACACATCAATAAGCGTTACTCCTGTTTTTACATAGGCAACCTGCAAAACTGAGGTGATAATTACAATTAAAAGTATTGGTTTTAAGCCTTTTGTTACGGTTTTAAGAGGGATTTTTGATGCTGCAATAATCACCGCTGCCAATGCAAAGCAGAAGAAAAGTGACACAAAGTTATTGCAAACAAAAACCATAACTATAAAAACTACCGTGAAAAGAAGCTTTGCGCGGGGGTCGAGCTTATGGATAATTGAATCCATTGGGAAATACTGACCTAAAGTGATATCTTTAATCAAGAAATTCCCCTCCCCTCAAAAAGCTTTTTAAGCTCTTGATATCCTTGCTCAACGGTATAAACCTTTTCGCTGACGGGATAGCCTTTTTCGCGAAGCTTAATAAACACTTCAGTAATTTGAGGAACAGAAAGTCCAATTTCGCGAAGTCGGGAGGAATTCTCAAAAATATGGTCAACTGTGCCTGTATTTTCAACCTTTGCATCGTTCATTACAATTACTTTTGTAGCAAATCGAGCAACATCATCCATACTGTGAGAAACAATTATAACAGTTTTACCTGTTTTTTCGCGGTAATTCTTAATAAGCTCGAGAATTTGCTCGCGACCGCGAGGGTCAAGTCCGCTTGTGGGCTCATCGAGAATAAGAATTTCGGGTTCCATTGAAATTACACCCGCGATGGCTACTCGTCTTTTTTCGCCGCCCGACAAATCAAAGGGTGATTTTGCGAGCATTTCATCGGGAATACCAACATATTTTGCCGCAGAACGAACTCTGTCGTCAATTTCAGCTTCACTTAAGCCCATATTGGTTGGGCCAAAGGCGATGTCTTTATAAACCGTGCTCTCAAAAAGCTGATATTCGGGGTATTGAAAGCAGAGACCCACGCGAAAACGAGCATCAAAGAGAGTTTGCTTTGAATCGTGAATGTTTTTGCCGTCAAGCAAAACACAGCCGTTTGAAGCCTTTAAAAGTCCGTTAAGGTGCTGAACAAGTGTACTTTTACCCGAGCCTGTGTGACCGATAATTGCCACGAATTCGCCTTTTTCAAGAGATATATTTACATTGTCAAGTGCGGTGATTTTAAAAGGAGTGCCCTCACCGTAGACATATGTTAAATTTTGAGTTTCAAGGTGGGACATTTTTACTGACCTTTCAATAAATCATCTATATTTTCGACCAATTCGTCGATACTTAACAAATCATTTTTAAGCTTTATTCCGTCATTGCGAAGCTTTTCGGCAAGCAAACAAGTTTGCGGAACATCAAGACCGATACTGCGGATTTTTTCTGTATCCGCAAAAATCTCGCGTGGGGTACCGTTCATTAAAAGACGGCTGTCATCCATAACGACAATACGGTCTGCTTCAACTGCTTCTTCCATATAATGAGTGATATAAACAACAGTTATTCCCATTTCGCGATTAAGCTTTTTAATAGCATTCATAACATCGCGTCGACCTACGGGGTCAAGCATTGCGGTGGGCTCGTCAAGAATAATACAACGGGGCTCCATTGCGATTATACCCGCAATTGCAACTCGTTGCTTCTGACCACCCGAAAGCTTGTGAGGACCGTGCTTGCGGTATTCATACATACCGACCGCTTTAAGTGACTCGTCAACTCTGCGACGGATTTCTGCGGGCTCAATGCCTAAATTTTCAGGGCCGAAAGCCACATCCTCTTCAACAATTGTTGCAACAATCTGATTGTCGGGATTTTGAAAAACCACACCGACTATCTGTTTTATCGCTATATCATTTTCTTCGTCTTTAGTATCCATTCCGTTAACGAGAACTTCTCCGCTTTCGGGGATAAGCAATCCGTTAGAGAGCTTTGCAAGGGTACTTTTACCCGAGCCGTTATGACCGAGAACTGCCACGAACTCACCCTCATTTATAGTGAGTGAAAAATCTCTCACAGCGGGCGGAAGAGTAATTCCCTCTTCTTCGCTGTCATATCGGAAGGTTACATTTTTAAATTCGATAATACTCATTCTTTGCTCCAGATAGCACTTGCACCGCAAGGCAAAATAAGACCATTTTCGGTGGTACGCAAACCGATTTCACTGCCAGTTACCTTACCGCCGAAGCGCTTTTTAACAACTGCGCCTAAAATATATTCCATAACCGAGGGGCTTAATCCCGTAGTATATGAATTAATCAACATCATAAGCGGGTCATCACTTAACACTTGACTGCAAAGCTCAACAAAGCCATAAACCTCGTTTTCAAGCTTCCAGACCTCACCGCCGGGACCTCTGCCGTATGATGGCGGGTCCATAATGATAATGTCATATTTATTACCGCGACGAATTTCACGCTGAACAAATTTAATACAATCATCAACAATCCAACGAACTTGCTTTTCTGCAACGCCCGATGACACGGCATTTTCTTTTGCCCAGAGTGTCATTCCCTTCGAGGCATCGACATGGCATACACTCGCCCCTGCTTTAAGTGCTGAAACAGTAGCGCCACCCGTATATGCAAACAAATTGAGCACTTTAACCTCGCGGTTTGCGTTTTTAATTACCTCTGCGGTATAATCCCAATTGACTGCTTGTTCGGGGAAAAGACCCGTATGCTTAAAGCCCATAGTCTTTATATTAAAGGTCAAATCGCGGTAGCCGATAGTCCAGAAATCAGGAATTTTGTTTCTGATTTCCCATTGACCGCCACCCGATTGTGAACGATGATAAATTGCATCTGCTTTTCGCCAGAGAGGATTTTTCTTTTCTGTTTTCCATATAACCTGTGGGTCGGGACGAATAAGTGTTATGTTACCCCAACGCTCAAGCCGTTCACCGCAGGAGCAATCAATAAGCTCATAATCCTTCCAATTATCAGCAACTCGCATTTTATACTAACCTTTCTCTAATAACCTGAGCTACGCTTTCGCCCAATTCTTTAATCTGTTCATAATTTTTGCCCTCAAGCATTACACGGATAAGTGGCTCTGTGCCCGAAAGACGAACAAGAATTCTACCCTCGTCACCAAGTACTTCTTCAACCTGCTTGATTGCATTTTGTACTTCTTTATCTTTTGCAAACTGTGCTTTACCGAAGTTAGAAACACGAACATTGATAAGCACCTGAGGATAAACTTCCATTTCATCTGCTAATTCTTTAAGAGTTTTTTCTGTATCTTTTACAACTGCCAAAAGCTGAATTGCAGAAAGCTGACCGTCACCAGTTGTGGCATATTTTAAGAAAATAATATGACCTGACTGCTCACCGCCGATGCTATAGCCATTAGCGTGCATATTTTCAAGAACATAGCGGTCGCCGACCTTGGTTTTTTCGCATTTAATTCCGTTATCTTCACAGAATTTGAAAAATCCCATATTACTCATAACGGTGACAACTGCGGTATCCTTTTTAAGCTTACCGAGAGTTTTCATATGCTTTGCACAAACTGCGATGCATTTATCACCGTCAACTACTGCGCCCGTATGGTCAACTGCTAACATTCTGTCAGCGTCACCGTCAAAGCCAAAGCCTAAATCACAATTATTGTCCACTACGCATTTCTGCAACTGCTCAAGGTGAGTTGAACCGCAATCTTTATTGATATTTACACCGTCAGGCTCAGCATTGATTACAATAACCTCTGCGCCAAGACGAGTGAAAACCTCTTCAGCCGAAACACTTGAAGAGCCGTTTGCACAGTCAAGCGCGATTTTATAACCCTTAAAGCTCATATTCGTAGCAGAAAGAAGGTGCTCAATATAATCTGCAATTGCATTATCTGCTCTTGACACTCTGCCTACCTCGCCACCGATTGGAGTTGGCGGAGTGTCAACATCGTCAAGAATAATTTTTTCAATTTGATTTTCAAGCTCATCCGGAAGCTTATATCCGTTTGACTGAAAAATCTTAATTCCGTTGTATTCGCAGGGGTTGTGTGATGCTGAAATCATAATTCCTGCGTCATATTCATATTCACGAACAAGATGAGCCACCGCGGGAGTGGGAACTGTGCCGAGAAGAAGCACATCAGCACCAACTGAACAAATACCTGCGCTGATTGCACTCTCTAACATATCAGAAGATGCTCTTGTATCTTTACCTATGAGCACGCGAGGTCTTTCGCCCTTTGAATTTTCTAAAAGTACCATTGCGGCGGCACGGCCGATTTGCATTGCGAGTTCGCAAGTAAGCTCTGTGTTTGCAACACCACGAGCGCCGTCTGTTCCAAAAAGTCTACCCATTTCAAATTCTCCTTAAAATAATGAAGTTTGGGAATTTGCCTTGTTATTTGTGTCGGGTATATTATACCCCAAATGTTTGTATGCCAACGGAGTTGCAACTCTACCGCGGGGAGTTTTTGCCAAGAAACCAATCTGCATTAAATATGGCTCATAAACATCTTCAATGGTTACTGCCTCTTCACCGATTGTTGCGGCAAGAGTTTCAAGTCCCACAGGACCGCCGTTGAAATTCTTAATCATTGTTGTAAGCATTAAACGGTCGATATTATCAAGACCAATTTGGTCGATTTCCATTCTGCCGAGGGCAATTTTTGCGTTATCTTCACTGATTACGCCGTTACTCATAACCTGCGCAAAGTCGCGGGCACGCTTTAAAAGTCTGTTTGCAATACGGGGTGTACCGCGTGAACGAGATGCGATTTCCAACGCACCGCCGTCATCAGTATAAATATCAAGAATACCTGCACTGCGCTTTACAATCTGCGAAAGCTCTTCGGGAGTGTAAAGTTCAAGTCTTAAAATTACGCCGAAACGGTCACGAAGAGGTGCTGTTAACTGACCTGCGCGGGTTGTTGCACCAACGAGGGTGAAGCGGGGCAAATCAAGACGGATACTGCGTGCTGACGGGCCTTTACCGATGATAATATCGAGTGCGTTATCTTCCATTGCGGGATAAAGAACTTCTTCAACTGCGCGTGAAAGACGGTGAATTTCGTCAATGAAAAGCACATCACCATCATTTAAGTTTGTGAGAAGTGCGGCAAGGTCGCCGGGCTTTTCAATTGCGGGGCCCGAAGTTACACGAATCTGCACGCCCATTTCGTTGGCGATAATTCCTGCAAGTGTGGTTTTACCCAATCCGGGAGGGCCATATAAAAGTACATGGTCTAAAGTGTCACCGCGGTTTTTAGCGGCTTCAATGTAAATTCGCAAATTCTCTTTTGCCTTTTCCTGACCGATATATTCATTCAAGGTTTTAGGGCGAAGAGAAAGCTCAATATCGTGGTCAGTTTCGGTAAAATCGGGGGTTATTATTCTATTCTCGTTATCGAAATCCATTTGTTAGTCCCCCTTAATTAAGTGAAAGCAGTTTAAGAGCCTGCTTTATAATATTTTCAACTGAAAGTGTACTGTCAATTTTGCTTACTGCCACGCTTGCCTCACTTTGTGAATAGCCAAGCATTTCAAGGGCAGCAACTGCCTCGGCAGTATTGGAATTCTCAAGTGTTGCGGATACTGCTGAAAGGTCAGCCTCAACTGTTCCACCCACGGCAAGACTGCCGACTTTGTCTTTGAGTTCCATACAAATTCTCTGTGCGAGTTTGGGGCCTACACCGTTTGCCTTGGTGAGTGCTTTATGGTCACCCGCGGCAATGCTTAACGCTACTTTATCTGCCGACATTTCCGAAAGGATTGCGAGAGCCATTTTAGGACCAACACCATTTACGGTAATGAGCATTTTAAAGCAATCCATTTCTGCTTTATCATAGAAACCGAAAAGTTCCATAGCATCTTCACGCACATTGAGATATGTGTAAAGTGTAACCTTTGCGCCCATTGATGCGCATTTTTGTGAGGTTGTGAGAGTGGTCATACAGCGGAATGCAACTCCGTTAACATCAACGGCAACTGAATTCACATCAAAATAGACCACATTACCTGTTACTGAATAAATCATAATTTTTATCCTTTATTTCAAATTCTTTAGTCTGCCCATTAACGAGCCACTTGCGTGAGCGTGGCATATTGCCATTGCAAGTGCATCGGCAGTATCGTCGGGCTTTGGGATTTTCTCAAGCTTTAAGATAACTCTTGTCATCTCCTGAACCTGTTTTTTCTCGGCTCTACCGTAGCCTACAACACTCTGTTTTACCTGAAGTGGTGTATATTCAAAGATTTCAAGCCCGCTTTTCTGTGCCGCAAGGTTGATAACTCCCCTTGCCTGAGCTACATCAATAACGGTTTTTGCGTTGGTGTTATAGAACAGTTTTTCAATCGCCAATGCTTCGGGCTTATATTTATTTATAATGTCGCAAATCCCGTCATACACAGTTTCAAGTCGTTCATTAAATGGAGTTTTTGCCTCGGTTGTGACCGCACCGTAAGCGATTACCGAAAATCTGTTTGCGGTGTAGTCGATTACTCCCCAACCGACGATTGCGTAACCTGGGTCAATGCCTAAAATTATCATAGCATACTACCTCATTGTATAATCGATTAATTATAACACATTACATTATAAATGGCAAGAAAAAAGGGACTAAAATAGTCCCTTTTTACATATAATTTTCAGTTTGTTAATAAATAGCAATGGCGGGAGCTAAGCTCCCGCCCCGCAATTATTAATTACGAATTACGCATTGCGAATTACGAATTATTTTTTTTTGTTTTTATCGCGTTCGCGGACTACAAATCTTGTTGGTGTGCCTTCGAGTCCGAAAACTTCGCGGATTTGGTTATCGAGGTAACGCTGATAGCTATAATGGAACAAGTCTTTATTATTGACAAAGCACACAAATGTTGGTGGTCTTGTTGACGCCTGTGTCATATAATAAATCTTTAAGCGTTTACCCTTATCTGATGGTGGCTGAACACGAGCAGTAGCACCTGCGAGCACATCATTAAGCTTACCAGTTGAAATACGCATTGCATTTTGTGTATCAACGAACTTAATAAGCTCGAAAAGTCGGTCAATTCTTTGACCTGTTTTAGCAGAAATGAAGATAATGGGCGCATAGCTCATAAACGAGAAATCATTCATAAGCTTTTTGCGGTATTTATCCATTGTGGTGCCGTCTTTTTCGACTAAATCCCATTTATTAACTGCGATAATACAAGCCTTGCCGAGCTCGTGTGCAATGCCTGCGACCTTGGAATCCTGCTCTGTAAAGCCTTCTGCCGCATCAATCATAATAACGCACACATCGGCGCGTTCAACTGCCATACGAGCACGAATTACAGAGTATTTTTCAATCTGGTCCTCGACCTTACTCTTACGGCGAAGTCCTGCGGTATCAATAAACATAAACGAGCCGTATTTGTTGTCTATATAAGTGTCGGTCGCGTCGCGTGTTGTACCTGCGATGTCAGAAACAATTACTCGCTCTTCGCCCGCGATTTTGTTAACGAGTGAGGATTTACCCGCGTTTGGCTTACCGATAACGGCAACCTTAACAGTTTCGCTTTCGTCCTCTGTTTCGATTTCTTCGGGCAAATATTCAAGCACCTTATCAAGCAAGTCGCCCGTGCCGTGACCGTGAGCCGCCGAAACTTGAATCGGGTCGCCGAGGCCTAAATTATAGAACTCATAAAACTCTGCGGGAGGCTCGCCTAAAGAATCCGCCTTATTAACGCAAAGAATAATGGGCTTATTGCTCTTAATAAGCATTGTTGCCACTTCTTCGTCAGTAGCCACAACACCTGTTCGCACATCAGTAACAAAGATAATTACATCTGCACTGTCAATGGCAAGCTGTGCCTGACGGCGCATTTGCGACAAAATAATATCGTCTGAATAAGGCTCAATACCGCCTGTATCAATAAGCAACATTTCGTGACCGAGCCATTCGCAATCACCATAAATACGGTCACGGGTAACACCCGGTGTATCGTCAACAATTGAAAGTCTTTTGCCGATAAGCTTATTGAAAAGTGTACTTTTACCAACATTTGGGCGACCAACAATCGCCACTACGGGTTTTGCCATTATTTCACCCCCAGAATATCTCTTAAAAGCTGACCGCCGTCGCCGCCCGTCAGAACAATTTTCGTATTTAATGAATTTTCTAATTCTTCGACTGTCATATCGTCGAGGAATTTATTTTTATTTTCGGTGTGATTTGTATAATCACTAATCATTGAATTCGGCAATAATAAACAATCGCCTAAATCTTGATTTTTGAGCTGTTCAGCGAGGTCGTGCCCCGTTATAAGCCCCGAAACTGTAATAGTTTCACCGAAAAAGTTATTGATTATTTTTTTAACGCCAATTTCTATGCCGAATTTTTCTTCTGCCTTTTTACAAAGCTTATATAAATACGGATAAAAATCTGCGCCCGTTGCCAAGGTTGCTTTTTTATTTGCGGGCTTTTCATTACAGAATTCAAGCTCATCAAGAAATTCATCATAAAATGAACGGACTAAGCCGACACCGTTATCAAGCTGAGGATAGCCGTCATAATAATCAGCAGTAGGAAGTTCTCTTTCTGCCTTGATAAAGAACTCATCGGCGGGATAGCATAATCCAACACCAAATTCTTTACGGAATTTCTTGGAATACTCTTCAATTATGTCGATTGTTTCCCCTGCCGTTTGCTTGTTGTAGGGCTCTATTTTTTCGAGTCCGTCGCGGAATTTGGTAAGTCCTACGGGAACTGCAGCGATACTTTGAACCGCGGGATAAAGCGAAGATAATTCTTCAATACTTCTGCGGAGTTCTGCACCGTCGTTAATGTTGGGGCAAAGAACTAATTGAGTATTCATTTTAATGCCTACATTGGCAAGTCTTTTGATAATTTCAAGGCTTTTGCCCGCGTTTTTGTTTTTCATCATCTGAACGCGAAGCTCAGGGTTCATTGTATGAACTGAAATATTAACGGGGCTTATATGCATTGAAATTATACGCTCAATTTCGTGCTCTGAAATATTGGTAAGTGTTATATAATTACCAAAAAGAAATGAAAGACGGCTGTCGTCATCCTTAAAATAAAGGCTTTCGCGAAGTCCTTTTGGCAACTGGTCGATAAAGCAGAAAATACACTTATTCTTACAATGCTGCTGCTTGTCCATCAAATAGGTTTCAAACTCAAGACCGCAATTGGCATTTTGAGTTTTAATCACCTTATATTTGCCATCAACACATTTAAAGGTCATTGTGACATTCTGTTCTGCCATATAAAAATCATAGTCGAGAACATCCATAATCTCTTTACCATTGATTTTCAACAGTTCATCACCTGCTGAAATTCCTTTTATATCGCAAATGGAATTCTTTTTAACACCGATTATTTTTACTGACAAAACTATCACCTACCTTTTCATAACAATTCCGAGCAAGACTAAAAGGCGGAGAGAAATCGTTCTTTCCGCCTTCCTTTAACTGAAGATAATTCGTAAGGAAATTAAGCCTCTTCTTTAAGAGCAACAACCTGTCTGCCCTTATACTGACCACACTCACCACAAACTCTGTGAGGTCTCTTGTACTGACCACAGTTGGGGCACTTTACAAGCTCGGGAGCTGTCATCTTCCATACATTTGAACGTCTCTTGTCTCTTCTTGTTTTTGAAACTCTTCTCTTAGGTACTGCCATTTGAGGCACCTCCTTATAAAAATACTAATTAATAACTTAATCATCAAGCAACTGCAATAATGCAGCTAAACGCGGGTCAACATCTTTTTTGCAGTCACAAGGACCATCATTGAGGTTTTTTCCGCATTTCGCACAAAGTCCTTTACAATCTTCGTGGCATAAAAACTTACCAGGAAGTGAAAGAACAATGTCTTCACAAACCAGTGCATCTAAATCAAGCACTGAATTTTCAACAACGATATAATCGTCATTATCTTCATTGACCAGCTTATTTACAAGCAAATGCTCAATGGTCACCTGAAAATCCTTTTTAAACTCTTCTGCACAACGGCTACATACAGCAGTTGCAGAAAAAGATGCAATGCCTGACAACGACACAATACCCGTATTGTTCTCGATTTTACCACTAACCGCAACACCCGGTGTGTCAAGTGAAATATCGTCAGAAAGAGCATATTCGGGCTCAAATGAATGGTCGAATTCTTTTTTTGAGCCTTCAATATTAAAAATCTGTTCAAGTTGAATCTGCATTTAGGCATTCCTTTCAACACTAATCAACGCTAAAATATTATATATGGTTATTTCGTTTTTGTCAACAAAAATCGTGAATATTTTTTGTAGAATTTGCAGAAAAAACGGCAGAGGAAGCCCTCCACCGTCTTCGACGGTCCCCCTCCCTTTAACAAGGGAGGCAATTGAACCGCTTTCATTCAGTAATTATTTAGTTGATTTTTTCGCAATATTCAAACATTGACTCGGGAAGGTCCTCAAGCTCTGATGAAATTGTGAAAGTAAACTTTGTGTCAGAAATCTTTGAAAGAGCATCAACTTTCTTAAGGAAAGCTGCAAGAGCCTCACCTGTTCGGTCTGTATCCTCTGCAATTCTGTATGTTGCATCAACAAAAATATCAGTAATATCGTGGTCACCTGCACAAATACCGCTTAAGAAGCCGTAGAATGCGTCATAACCTGCAATTGCAAACACATCAGTTGCAACGAGTCTTGCACGGTAGTTTACATCGTATGTAAGCTTTGTTTCTTTTTCAACACATACAACATTACCGCTTGATACATGCACTGCATCGTTTACATGCTCAACGAGTACCTTTGTTTTTCCTGTTCCTTTTTTGCCGATAATAAGAGAAATCATATTATCTCCTCCTATATATTTATTGTCTTATCCGCCATATAGGCGGTAATTTCTGAAATTAACTAAGTCTTGCCAACAATTCTGCCTGCTGAGTTTCGTAACCGGGCTTACCGAGAAGAGCAAACATATTCTTTTTATAGCTTTCAACACCGGGCTGATTAAATGGGTTAACACCCAAAATATAGCCCGAAACAGCACAAGCCTTTTCAAAGAAGTAAACGAGATAGCCGAATTCATATTCGTTCATTTCGGGAATTTCAATGCAGATATTGGGAACGCCACCGTCAACATGAGCAAGCAATGTACCCTCATAAGCCTTACGGTTAACAAAATCCATAGTTTTGCCTGCAAGGAAGTTAAGTCCGTCAGCATTTACTTCGTCTGCCTTAATTGTAACCTCTCTCTTGGGCTTTGTGAACATCACAGAGGTTTCAAACAACATTCTGACACCGTCTTGAATGTACTGACCCATTGAGTGAAGGTCTGTTGAGCAAACAACGCTTGACGGGAAAATACCCTTACCGTCTTTACCCTCGCTCTCGCCGTAAAGCTGTTTAAACCACTCATTCATCATTGTGAAATCGGGCTCATAAGCCACCATAAGCTCAACTGCTTTACCCTTGCCGAGAAGAATATTACGAAGTGCTGCATACTTATAGCAATCGTTCTTCTGGAGGTCACAAACGCTATAAGCCTCGCGTGCATCTTGAGCACCCTGCATCATTTTATCAATATCAATTCCTGCAACGGCGATTGGCAAAAGACCAACTGCTGTAAGAACTGAATATCTGCCACCAACATCATCGGGTACTACGAAAGTTTCATAGCCTGCCTTATCAGAAAACTCTTTAAGAGTGCCCTTACATTTATCGGTAGTAACATAAATTCTTTTTGCAGCCTCTTCTTCACCATACTTTTCAATAAGAAGCTCACGGAAAATACGGAAAGCAATTGCAGGCTCAGTAGTTGTACCAGACTTTGAAATAACATTAACTGAAAAATCAACATCTTTTACAAGGTCAACAAGCTCTGAAAGAGAGTTACCGCTGATTGAGTTACCGCTGAAATAGATATTGGGAGTGTCTTTTGAAACGAGATTGTAATTCTGTGAAGTGCAGAATTCAATAGCAGCGCGTGCACCGAGGTATGAACCGCCGATACCGATAACGACCAAAGCCTTTGAATCACTTTTGATTTTAGCGGCTGCTTTTTTAATTCTCTCGAATTCTTCTTTATCATAATTTACGGGCAAGTCAACCCAACCTAAAAAGTCGGCACCCTCACCGCTTTTATCAATGATTTTTTGATGAGCGTCTGCAACGGCAGGAGCCATAGCATTTAATTCGTCATCGCTTATAAAATTCTTAACATATTTATCGTTAAGCTTTAACGCCATTTTGTATTAGTCCTCGCTTTGCCTATGGTTTTTTATTATTTTACCCTAAAACGAGAGTTTTTTCAATAGATTTTTTGGTATTTTCTAATTATTTTTTTGCAAATGTTGACCACATCATAGAAAAGACGAAAAATACACTTCGGCGTTCGACTTTATTTTCACTTTTTAACGGACAAGTTGCAAGAGTTTTGCCGTCACATTCAAAATAGACAGTTCCCAGAGTTTGCCCTTTTTCTACAGGCGCTTCAACATCAATACACATATCTATTCGCTGATTTATTTTGTTCTGCGTACCTTTTTTAATAAGAATTGGTGAAATCTTACTGATTACGGGCGAAATTTTGGTCTGCTCGCCATAAAGCACGCTGACATCTGTAATAAGTGACAAATCAACCTGCGGTGTGTAAATTTCATAATTTGAAAATCCCCAAGAAAGCAAAGTTTTTGCATCTTCAAAGCGTTCGTTACTGTTATCGCTGCCAAGCACTACTGCTACTAATTCCATACCGTTACGCTGTGCGGTGGCGCTTATGCAATAGCCTGCTTTTGATGTTGTGCCTGTTTTAAGCCCCGTAGTACCCTCATAAAAACGAACAAGTCGGTTTGTATTTACAAGCTCGGTTTCACCGTTACGAAGTGAATCCATCCATATTGTTGTATATTCTTTTATTCTTTCGTGTTTCATTAATTCACAGCTCATAATTGCAATATCGCGGGCGGTGGTATAATGATTTTCTGCGGTATCGTCAAGACCTGAACAATTCTCAAAATTAGTATTTACCATTCCAAGCTCAGCGGCACGACTGTTCATCATTGCAACAAAGGTCATTTCGTCACCCGCTATATATTCGCCCAATGCGGTGCTTGCATCGTTTGCACTTGCAACTGCGGTGGCTTTTATAAGCTCATGCACTGTCATTTGCTCGCCCTCTTTAAGCCAGATTTGCGAGCCTCCCTTTGACGAGGCATTTCGGCTTGTGGTCACGGTATCTTCAAGCTTTATTTTACCGCTGTCAACAGCCTCCATAACAAGCAAAAGCGTCATAATTTTAGTAATTGACGCGGGCGGTAATTTTTCATCAGGATTTTTTGAAAGTAAAACCTGACCGCTTGATATTTCCATTAATATTGCCGATTTTGCAGACAGATTATCCGTAACGGCATTTTCTTCCTCCGCAAAGGCGATGACGGACATTGTCATCATCATAATAATACACAGTAAAACTGATATAAGCTTTTTCATTGTTATCCCTCCGTAAAAAATTATATGAATGGGACAAATTGTTATATGAAAAATATAATTTATGTGTTATAATGATTTTTGGTGATACTATGAAGGTATTTTTTCACACTCTCGGGTGCAAGGTAAATCAATATGAAACCCAAGAAATGCGTGAGCAATTAAAGAAAAACGGATATGAAATTACTGACGATGAAAATGTTGCGGATATTTTCATCATAAACTCGTGCACCGTTACAAGCGAAAGTGACAGAAAGACAAGGCAATGTGTTCGTCATTATAAAAAGAAACACCCTGAAAGTACAGTCGTTCTGACGGGTTGTATGCCACAATCTTTTCCCGAAATGGCAGAAAAGCTTACAGAGGCAGACATTGTTCTCGGTAACAGAAATAACAAATTGCTCGTAAATTCGTTAAATGAATACTTTGCAGGTGATTGCAGAGTTATGCACCTTACTCAGCACGCAAGCGGAGAGTCTCTTATTTCAACGGGAATTACTGATTTTGAAGAACGCACACGCGCCACTTTAAAGATTGAAGACGGTTGCGATCGTTTTTGTTCATATTGTATTATCCCTAAAGCACGAGGCAGAGTGCGTTGGAAAGAAATTGAGGACATAAAAAAAGAAGTATCCGCATTAAGTGATAACGGATACCGTGAAATTGTATTAGTCGGCATTAATCTTTCCGCATATGGTAAAGGCTCTGATTTAGACCTTGCTGACGCTATTTTTGCGGTGGCAGAGAATGAAAAAATAGAGCGAATTCGCCTTGGCTCTCTTGAGCCCGACCACATTACAGATGAGCTTATTGAAAAAATGGCAAAATGCGAAAAGCTTTGTCCACAATTTCATATTTCTCTGCAAAGCGGTTGCGATAAAATTCTTAAAAAGATGAACCGTCACTACACAAGCGATGAATACTTTGCATTATGTGAGAAATTAAGAAAAGAATTTAAAGATTGTACGCTCACAACGGACATTATGGTTGGTTTTCCTCACGAGAATGACGAGGATTTTGAGATTACAAAGCAATTCGCTGAAAAAGTAGGCTTTGAAAAAATACATATATTCCCCTACTCACGCCGTAGCGGAACGGTTGCTGACAGAATGGACGGACAAATCGAGAAATCTGTAAAAGCATATAGAGTTTCAGAGCTTTCAAAGGTTGCCGATAAGATAAGAAATGAATTTTTGAAATCACAAATCGGCAGAACAGTTTCAGTTCTTATTGAGGGTAAACAGCGTGACGGTGAATACTTCGGTTATACCCCAAATTACACACCTGTAAAGATACAGAGTGAAGCAGAAATAGGAAGAATAATTGAGGTTGAAATTTTTGGCGTAAATGATGATTATTGTATAGGCAAAATATAAAAAATCCCCATAGTCTTTAATTAAGAGACTATGGGGATAAATTTTATTGTTTATTATTTATCTAATCTGATAAATCTGTCTGCATTTTTGCCTGTTGCCTTGAAGATTTCACGGATTGTTGACCAGATACCAAGGAATGCGAACACAAGACCGAGAGCAGTATCAACTAATATATCCATAAGAAATGCGGAATCAGTTACAAGCGTATAAAAATATGAATAAACAACATCCATAACACTGAATGTATCGCCCGCTTGTGCCCAAGAAATACCCGCCATTACCATAATAGCCGCACTTTCGGCAACAATCACGCCAAAGATTGTTGCAATGATTACAGCAACACCCTTTGCACGACTTTCTTTACCGTTAAGAAGCTCATAGCCCTTCTTTGCGGCAATACCTACAAGGAAGCCGAGCCAAGCCACAAACCAACCAAAATAGTAAGCAACTGCCCAAGGAATAGCACCTATGATTGCACCGATAAATGCACCGATTGTACCCGTTACCGCGCTACCCTCTTTTTTCATTTCTTCTTTAGCAACATTCAACTGCTCGTCGTCGCGGTGCATACAGCCCTCGTGAAGAAGATATACTGTATCATTCATAAGTGCGGGAACACCTGTTCCGCCAAGCTCAAGCCCGCAAGAGCTACAATAATTTGCACCCTTTGCGCCAAAAGAATCAAGTCCGTCACAGAAAGAGTCAATAAACTCAATAATCTTTTTCATTGTGCCGGGGTTATCAATAAAGGTTATATTGACCGCAGAGGGAGAAACTGTACTTCCGCTGATTCTGTAATCTTTCATAATATTCTTATCATTAAGAAGCTCATAAGCAGAATTAAGTGCCTCTTGGCTTTCAAGTCTTGCGGCAATTGAAAGACTTTTCCAACCGCCACCCTCTTGCATTGACATCATATATCCACGATAAATGCCGAATGCAACACCGTTTTTAATCTGCCAATTCTTTTCTTTAGCATACTTTTTGATTGCACTGCCTACCATTTTACCCTCTCCTTTAAAACCCTTTAGCACAATTATAAATTTCGATAAAACCTTTGTCAACAAATAATCAGTTTACTGAATACCAGAACCAATTTGCGATATTTTCGGGCTCAAGAGCGAATTTTAGTCGATATGAATTTGCCTTGAGCTTTGATTTTTTAACGGGAATATCCGCAAGAGATTTAACTGTTACCTCACAATACTTATCAGCCTTTACCGTTATGATTTTTTCTTCGTTGGGAAGTAAATCAAAATAATTATCGCTGAACGGTGTGCTGAAATCCTCAATATCCACCATTACACTACGGCAGAACACGGGAGAAATCAGTTTGATTTTTAACTCGCCGTTTTCGTATGAAACTGATTTTTGAATTGTGTTTGGCTTAAGCTTCAAATCGCGGTCGGGCACAAAAATCTTTGTGCGTTCTGAAACAAGCTTATCGTTTTCATACATTTTGACAGATAAGAACATTTCTTTTTTATTACCGTTTACATTTGCACCAAATACACATTCGCTTGACAAAGGACTTAAAACCTTTGTGAGTTCATTTGAAGATATAACCTTACCGTCAAGAGTTGCGAGTACAGACACGATTTTCACATTTTTTTCTTCTCTTAAATCGTTTATTGCATAGATTTTATAATCCTTATCGGTTTCTTCAATCGACACGCACACAGGTTCAAAGAAGTGACGAGAAGCATATTGAAGGGCTTTCCATTTACCTGTAAAATCAACGCTTGACCAAGACGGCGCTTGCCAACAATCGTTAAACTGCCAGAAAAGTGAGCCGTTACAACGACCACGATTTCTGCGCCAATGCTCTGTGGCGTCTTGGATACATTCTTTCTGGATAAGATTTGTCATATAAATCATATCCTCAAATTTTTGTGGCTCATAATATTTTTCAAGCAGATAGAAAAGCATTTTACGGTTACCGCTTTTGCATTTCTGATGCGCATTGAAAATTTCACTTGTTATGTTATAATCCTTTTCTTCGGCAAACTGACGGATTGCATCCATTGACGGAAGCGATTCAAGACCGAATTCACTGCAAAAGCGTGTGGGACGGGTGCGGTAGTAATTCAAAGGCTTTTGACCGTGCCAAACATTCCACATATGAGTGTCGCCGTGAGCGTCGCCTGTAACACCCTTACGGAAGTTTTCACCAATTGGTGAGGTTTCGATATATGGTGTGTCGGGGTCGAGCTTTGTAACAAAATCCTTTAAAATCTCATAGAAGAATTTTTTATACCACTGCACAATTTTCATAGTTTCGGGCATATATGAGAACATTGTTTCAATCTCGTTATTACCGCCCCAAAGACAAAGTGACGGGTGAGATTTAATTCTGTTCACATTGTACTCAATTTCTTTTAAAACATTGTTTGTGAAATCTTCTTCGTAGAATGGGTACATAAGGCACGCGAACATAAAATCTTGCCACAAGAGAAGACCTTTTTCGTCACATTGCTCATAGAAATAATCGGGTGCGTAATAAGCACCGCCCCAGATACGAAGCATATTGAAGTTAGCTTCTAATGCTGAATCTATGTAATAATCATAAGTTGCTTTTGTTGTTCTGCCCATAAGGCTGTCGGGAATTATCCAGTTAGCACCTTTTGCGAAAATGGGAGCATCGTTAAGATAGAAACAGAAATTGCTACCATATTGGTCTTTTGAACGGTCAAGACGGATTGTGCGCAGACCAATTTTTTTTGTAATTTCTGTATCACCAAGAGTTGCAACTACTGTGTAAAGTGGTTGTTTTTCTTTTTGGCTTAATTCTTTTGTCCACCAAAGTTCTGGGTTTTCAATTGTGATTTCGTTATTTTCAATAGCAAATTCTGTGCCGTCGGGGCAAATGATTTTAGCAGAAACTTCGCCCTCGCCGTCAACTATCGGGTTGAGTTTAACGGTCACTTTGCCGTTTTTGTGGATTTGCTTGATTTCAACATCTTCTAATCTGTTATCAAAGCAAATTACTGAAATATCGTCAGTAATGCCCGAAAGTGGAATATGCGGGCCCCAGTCCCAACCAAAATGACAATGGGGCTTGCGGATATAAGCGATACCGTCTGTACCGTTGCAGTTTTTAGGGATTGGCTTTTCAGCTTGCAATTTTTCAGCAAGAGGAACGGGAGCAAAGAATTTGATTTTAAGAGTATTCTCCCCTGCTTTTGCATAGGATTTAATGTCGAATTCATATTTTAAATGTGCATTTTCGCCCTTGCCTGCAAGCTCGCCGTTTACATAAACTTCGCAGATTGTATCAAGTGCTTTGCAGACGAGTAAAATTTTGCGGTTTTTAAGGTCGTTTTCTGTTAAATTGAATGTTCTTTCGTAAGACCAGTCTTCGCGACCTACCCATTCAACAAGTTTTTCGTTATCTTTGTAATATGGGTCGGGAATAACACCGAATTCAAGTAATTGAGTGTAGTTATCAGAGGGAACATTAACATTGTAGTTATCCCCCGTAGCAACGCGCGTCATATTCCATTGTCCGTTGAGATTGTATGTTGTCATAATAATGTTTCCTTTGGATTTATTTTATATTATTGTAGCAGAAAAGTATATACATTTCAATATATAAAAGAAAACGGCGGGAGCAAGCCCCCGCCCTAACGATTTATTTAAGTTTTGCGTTGAAGTTTTTGCTTGTGGTTTTTATTGAGAAATATACAACACCCCACACTACAAAGTAGACTGCCATAAAAATCAAAGTGAAAATCAAAAGCACTTTTGGTTCAAATGGAATCCATGTGTTTATTAAATAGCAAAGAGAATATGCAACATAGAGTGTTGATAGATGGCAGAGCAAAGATTTACCTATCCCCCAATGCTCAATCTGATTAAATACGCTTGCCCCTGCATGAACAAACGCCAACAGATAAGTTGAAACAATTCCAACTAATACTTCACCAGCATTCAAAACTAAATTGTCGGTTATTTTTGATACTATAAAGATTATAATTCCAAAAATTATTGGTCCGAATCCGCTGAATACAAATCCACGGTGGAAAAATTCTTTTACATATTTATTCATATTACAAACCTAACCTTTCTTTTACATTTTTTAGCTTTCTTCGTGATACAAAATCCACATACCCATTTTCGAAAACTACTGTCAACGAGCCACCTACAGTTGCCTTAAATCTATCAATCTTTTTAATATTGGCTATACAAGACTGATTGATTTTGACAAAGTTATTATCAAGTTTTTCTTCTAATTGATAAAGTCTCGATTTTATTTTGAATTTCTCGTTTTCAGTTAGTGCATATACTTTATTGTCTTCCGTTATAAAGCAATAAATATCATTCAAGTTGAGTTTTACTGTTTCATCTTGTGCATAACCGATTAAATCAACAGAATGACTTTTTACTAGTTCTTCAATCTCACTGATTAACGGTGTTTTCTCGTGGGCATATATGAGTATTTCTTCGTCACGATTAGGGTCGATTACAATTTGAAGTTTCATGAAATTCCTCCTTGCAAATGTATATTATCATTCTGCATTTTGGTTTGCAATATATTAAAAGTGTTCGGTTATTTTGGGAGTGTATTCGGTAAAAAAATGAAAGGGCGATCCGGGACTCGCTCCTACATTTCGGCGGGAGCAAGCCCTCGCCCTACAATTATTCAATTTCGAATTACGACTTCATAATTGCGAATTATATTATCTCGCCACCACCAAGGACTGTATCGCCGTCAAATATTACGAGTGATTGACCTTTTGTAATTGCGCGTTGTGGTTCGTCAAATTTGATGTGTAAAAATCTGTTTTCGTCTTGCCACGCGGTTGCGGGTTGTTCTTTATGACGGTAACGGACACGAGCGAGCACTCTTATAGGCTCTGTGAGTGGTTTTCCGCTGATTATATTCACATTTTTAGCGGTTACTTCGTCTGTAAACAAGTCTTCATTATCGCCAAGAATAACATTATTTGTTTCGGGGTCAATGTTAAGAACATAAAGCGGATTTTTATATGCAATTCCAAGTCCTTTACGCTGGCCGATTGTGTAATTCACAATACCTTTATGCTCTCCGAATGAAAAGCCGTCTTTATGCATAAAAAGTCCTTTAGGGTATTCTTTACCGTTGTAGCCCTTAATAAAGTTCGCATAATCGCCGTCGGGGACAAAACAGATATCCTGACTATCCTTTTTTCGTGCATTGATAAATCCGTTTTTTTCGGCAATTTCGCGGATTTCGGGCTTTGTGTATTCACCTAACGGGAATTTTATATGCTTTAACTGTTCTTGAGTGAGCATATAAAGAAAATAGCTTTGGTCTTTACTCTCATCAACGGCTTTTTTTAGCTTATACTCGCCGTTTTCGTATTCAACACGGGCATAGTGACCTGTGACAACATAATCGCCGTCGAGTTCTCTCATTTTATCCATCATTGCACCGAATTTAAGGGTACGATTACACTCTATACAAGGGTTTGGTGTTTTGCCCTGCTCATAACATTCAATGAATTTATTAATAACTTGCTCTTTGAATTCTTCTTTAAGCGGAAAAACATAAAAAGGCATAGAAAGTTTGTCGGCAACCGCTTTCGCATCACTGCAGTCCCCTTCGGAATAGAGCTGCATTGTAGCGCCGACACATTCATAGCCTTCTTTTTTCATAAGTAAAGCGGCGACAGAACTGTCTACGCCGCCGCTCATTGCGATTATTGCTTTACTCATATTATTCACCGAGTTTAATCATCATATCAATGCATTTTTTAGCATCTTTAATGGTCTGCTCGTCCATTATAATCTCTTCGCCGCCCTCACCTATTACGGTGTTATAAAGGTCAACAAGGGTTGTAGCCTTCATATTGGGGCAAATAAGCTCTTTTGAAAGTGGGTAGAATTTCTTATCGGGACACTCATACTGCAAAGATTCTGCAATACTGATTTCTGTACCGATAATGAATTCTTTTGCATCACTCTTACGGGCATAATCCATAATTCCCGATGTTGAGCCGATATAATCTGCCTCTGCCACAACCTCGGGTCTGCATTCGGGATGAACAAGGAAGAGTGCATCAGGGTGCAATTCTTTTGCCCTGTCAACATCCTTTTTGCTCATTCGTGCGTGTATTGGACACCCACCCTGCAAGAGTTTGAACTCTTTTTCGGGAACTTGTTCAGCGACGAATGCACCAAGATTACAGTCGGGAATAAAGAGGATTTTATCGTTCTCGATTTTCTTAACGATTTTAACCGCTGATGATGAGGTTACACACACATCACAAACTGTTTTAAGGTCTGAAGTGGTATTGATATAAGCCACAACGGTATAATCAGGATATTGCTCTTTAACCTTACTGATAAGCTCTTTATCCATCTGCTCTGCCATTGGGCAACCCGCAATAGGACTTGCAATATAAACTGTTTTTTCGGGTGAGAGAATTTTTACGGTTTCTGCCATAAAACGAACTCCGCACATAATAACAGTTTTCTGCGGTGCTTTTTCTGCGAGTACGCTCAACTGAAAGCTATCACCTGTGAAATCGGCAATTTCTTGTATTTCGCGTGCCACATAGCTGTGAGCCAATATGCAGATGTCTTTTTCTTTTTTAAGTTGCAAGATTTTGTCTTGCATTTCTCTTACTGTCATTGGGAATCCCTCCACCGTCTTCGACGGTCCCCCTCCCTTTAACAAGGGAGGCTGTTATTAATGGTGATGTTCTTCGAATTCAAAGTCTGCGGGGTCGTACTCGATATTGTTTTTGTCGTAGTAGTCTTTTACTGCGGCTTTGATTGCCTGCTCTGCAAGAACTGAGCAGTGAATTTTAACTGCGGGAAGTCCGTCAAGCGCCTCAACAACGGCCTTATTTGTAAGCTTAAGAGCCTCTGACAAGGGCTGACCTTTAATCATATCAGTTGCGATTGAGCTTGTTGCGATTGCAGATGCACAGCCATAAGTATTAAATTTAACATCGGTGATAATATCATTCTCAATTTTGAGATACATTTTCATAATATCGCCACATTTTGCGTTACCAACTTCACCCACACCGTCTGCATCTTCAAGCTTGCCAACATTATGAGGGTTGACGAAATGTTCCATTACCTTCTCTGAATATTCCATTAGTTGTTACCTCTTTCTTTTTGTATCTTTTCCCACAATGGCGACATATCACGAAGTCTGTCAATAATTGGGGGTAATTTTTCTAAAATATAATCCATTTGCTCGGGAGTATTCTCTTCGCAAAGGCTAAGTCTTAATGAGCCGTGGGCTACCTCGTGAACAAGTCCGATTGAAAGAAGCACATGGCTTGGGTCGAGTGAGCCTGAAGTACAAGCAGAGCCCGAAGATGCGCTAATACCCATTAAATCGAGGTAGAGAAGAAGTGATTCGCCCTCTACACCCTCAAAGCAAGCGCTGACATTACCGGGGAGTCTGTGCTCACGGTCGCCATTGATACGGCTAAGGTCAATTTTGAGAATGCCCTCAATGAGTTGTTCACGCATTGCGATAAGCTTTTTAGTATTCTCTTCCATATTATCGCAAGCCTCTTTAAGAGCTGCCGCCATACCAACAATTGCGGGCACATTTTCTGTACCTGCACGGCGGTTACGCTCCTGCGCGCCACCCTCGATAAGATTAGGAAGTCTTATACCCTTTTTGCAGTAAAGTGCGCCGACACCTTTAGGTCCGTGGAAT
Organism: Candidatus Fimenecus sp.; assembly: GCA_045594645.1. Classification (GTDB taxonomy): domain Bacteria; phylum Bacillota; class Clostridia; order Oscillospirales; family Acutalibacteraceae; genus Fimenecus. The sequence continues at coordinate 48,326 of JAZNYY010000029.1, read as the reverse complement.
TTATGACCCGAAAGTGAGAGCATATCAATATTATCTGCCTTTACATCAACGGGAATATGACCAACTGCTTGAACTGCGTCTGTGTGGAAAAGCACGCCTGCTTCGCGGCAAACTGCACCGATTTCGCGAATTGGCTGAACTGTGCCGATTTCGTTGTTTGCATACATAATTGTTACGAGTGCGGTGTCGGGGCGAATTGCGTTTTTAACATCTTCAACCTTAACGACACCGTTTTCGTAAACATCAAGCAATGTAATCTCAAAGCCCTCTTTTTCGAGTGCATTGAGTGTATGCAATACTGCGTGGTGCTCAAATTTTGAGCTTATAATATGCTTTTTGCCTTTTTTAGCCATTAAATGAGCCGCACCCTTGATTGCCCAGTTATCGCTCTCGCTACCGCCCGATGAAAAATAAACATCGTTGGGGTCAGCGTTAATGCACTCGGCAACTGTGTTTCGCGCATCGCGTACTGCGTGGAACGCATCTTGCCCAACACTATGAAGACTTGAGGGATTTCCGTAAATTTCCTCAAAGCAAGGCATCATAGCCTCGAGTGCTGTTTTTGATATTTTTGTGGTTGCGGCATTATCTGCGTAAACCTTCATATATACATCTCTTTTCGTAGAAAAAATTACAATTCATAGTGAATTACTGTGAATTCGTATATATCATACTACTGCGGTATGAATTTGTCAATTATAATATAGGTAAAAATACCATTATTTTACAAAGAATTTTTCAGCATATCTCACAGATGACATTGCGTCTTTACCGTAATAGTCTGCACCAATCTTTTTTGCATATTCTTCGGTAAGCACCGCACCGCCAACCATAACTGAAACACCGTCAGCTTCTTCGCGTAAAAGACTGATTGTTTCTTCCATTGAGGGAACTGTAGTGGTCATTAATGCCGAAAGCCCCACAAGCTTTGCATTTTCTTTTTTCACGGCATCGACGATTTGCTGAGGTGTGATATCTTTGCCCAAATCAATCACATCATATCCGTAATTTTCAAGAAGAACTTTCACAATATTTTTACCGATATCGTGGATATCACCTTTTACGGTTGCGATTATTATTTTACCCTTTTTGGTGTCAGTTGAGCCGATTTTTGCCATATGCTTTTTGATTATTTCAAAACTAATACCGGCAGTTTCGGCACTCATTAAAAGTCCGGGCAGGAATACAACATTGTTTTCAAAATCTCTGCCCACTTTATCAAGTGCGGGAATTAAAATTCCGTCAATGATTTCGAGGGGCGATTTTGTGAGAAGTTCTTTTTCTGTTTCTGCCCTCGCCTGCGCTTTAAGACCTTTAATTACGGCGGTTTTTAAATCAATGGTATTTTCAGAGGTTAACTCTTTTTTACTTTCGGTATTATTTGAAATGTAGCTTTCAAAATTATCATCCAAGCCCGCAAGTGCACAATATGAATAATAAGAATTCATCATTGAATCGCTTTTAGGGTTGATAATACCTGCGCTGAGTCCCTTTTGCATTGCAAGGGTGAAGAATGTTGAGTTTAAAAGCTCGCGGTTGGGTAATCCAAACGACACATTTGAAACTCCGAGCACGGTTTTTACGCCTAAATCATTGTTAAGTCTTTCAATACACTCAAGTGTGATTTTTGCATTATCCTTATTTGTGCTGACCGTCATACAAAGCGGGTCAAATACCAAATCTGGCTTAGAAATTCCGTATTCTTTTGCCTTTTCAATAATCTTTTCTGCAATTGCAATTCTGCCGTCGGAGGTTTCGGGAATTCCGTTTTCATCAAGAGTGAGGCACACTACAACTCCGCCGTATTTTTTCACAAGTGGGAACACCGAATTCATAGACTCCGCTTTACCGTTTACAGAATTCACCATAGCCTTACCATTATAAAGGCGGAGTGCTTTTTCCATTGCTATGGAGTCGGAAGTATCAATTTGCAAAGGAGTATTGAGAATACTTTGCAAGCCCTCAACTGCGTTTTGCATCATTTCGGGCTCGTCAATTTCGGGAAGTCCCACATTCACATCGAGAATATCTGCGCCCGCATCTGCCTGCGCCACGCCCTCACGATAGATATAATCCATATCCTTATTGCGAAGCGCCTCTTTGAGCATTTTTTTACCTGTGGGGTTGATTCGCTCACCGATAATTACGGGTTTTTCGCCAAAAATTACAGTTTTAGAATAAGAAGTAACAGCGGTGAAATCTTTTTTATAGATTTTTTCTACCTTTTCATTTTTGCAACGCTCAATCATTGCTTTTATATGCTCGGGAGTTGTACCACAGCAACCACCCAAAGCACAAGCACCGTTTTTTACAATTTCAAGCTGTTTTTGTGCGAATTCTTCGGGTGTTACATTATAGGTTGTAACGCCGTTAACGCTTACGGGTAAGCCCGCATTGGGCTGAATGAATATGGGGGTACTTGAATACTTTTTCATTTCTTTAAGAAGTTCAAGCATCTGGTCGGGACCGAGCCCGCAATTCATACCGATTCCGTCAACGCCGAGGGCTTCAAGAGTTATAACTGCAGTTTTAATGTCCGCCCCCGTTAAGAGTATTCCCTTTTCGTCAAAAATCATTGACACAAGAACGGGCAAAGCAGTATTCTCTTTAGCCGCCAAAACTGCCGCCTTGATTTCGTACAAATCCCCCATTGTTTCAATGAGAATTAAATCTGCGCCCGCATTTTCGCCTGCGATAACCTGCTCTTTGAAAAGGTCATAGGCACAATCAAACTCTAAATCTCCGCTTGGTTTTAAAAGCTTACCGAGTGGGCCCACATCAAAAGCCACATAGCAATCGCGGTCTGTATTTTCTATTGATTTTTTTGCAAGAGAAACGGCTGAAGTGATAATTTCTTCTACATTATCGAATTTTAAGCCGTTAGCACCAAATGTGTTAGCGGTTACAACATTACACCCTGCATCTAAATATTCTTTATGAATTTTCAAAAGGACTTGCGGGTTAGTTATGTTCATATTTTCGGGCAACTCACCTGTTTTTAAGCCGTTTTTTTGGAGCATTGTGCCCATTGCACCGTCAAAAAACAGTATTTCATTGCCGAATTTTTCTTTAAAGGTCATAAAATCATTCCTTGATAATTCCTATAAATGCGGTTACAGTTTTGGTGGGAGTCATCATAAAGCTATCTGAAAGAGTTACTCCCAATTGCTTATTTACGGGTAAAAGTTTAAAGAAATCTGCCTGTGATGAAATATCGAGTCCGCCATAACCCGGACTGAAACGAGGTCTGTGCTCACCCTTTATGGTGTTTTTCAATTGCTCGCAAGCCTCATCGCAAAGATTTTCTACCAAAGATGCGCCCACACAATGCACAACAGAGGTCATTGCAACATCGGTGACCGAATATTTACGCACCAATGTATCAGCGCCCTGCCCCAATGTTGCGGCAAAAAGAACGACAGTTGCGGAATTCTTTAAATGATTAAGAAGCTTATGGCTTTTGAACTCAATTCCGTCAACGATTATTCCGTCGGAAGTTTTCGTGAATTCGTATTCTTTATAGATATATTTCGGTGTAATCACCTTGCAAAGCTCTTTATATGCTTCTTCGCAGAGCTCACATATTTCTTCGCTTGGCTCACTGCCATATTTATAGCCCATATATCTTGCAGCTTCGTGCAAGTCGTATTTTAACAGCATCCGCAATTACCCTTTTCTTTCTGTTTGTCAACAAGATATTGTAAAGTTATTGAGTCAACAACCTTATTAACTGCGTCAAGTACACACTGCCAGATTTCGAGAGTTACGCAATCCATACAGTTTTCGCAGGTGTTTTCATCGGTCTCAAGACAAGCGACGGGAGCAAGGCTACCCTCGGTAACTCTTAAAATTTCGCCGACGGTATATTCAATGGGCTCGCGGGTGAGCTTATAGCCACCCTGCGCACCGCGGGTGCTTTCAACAAGATTTTCTTTTGACAGCATTTTGATAATCTGCTCAAGATATTTCTCGCTGATATTCTGCCTTGTTGCAATTGATTTTATTGAGATATAGCCGTCCTCCTTATGAATTGCCAAATCGGTCATAAGGCGAAGCGCATATCTGCCTTTTGTTGAGATTTTCATATAATCATAACCTTTTAAAGTATTGTTGTTTATTTCTAATTTAATATACTACAAAATTAGTAGGAATTCAAGAGTTAATTCACATAAAGTTAGTAGGAATTAAAAAACTAATGAAAACGGCGGGAAAACCCCTCAGTCATTTTCTGCGAAAATGACAGCTCCCCTTTCAGGTGAGCCAAGAGTCCCCGCCCTACCAAGTAGTATTTATTTTGTTTCTGCTTTTGATTTTTCTTTTTCTGCGAGTTTATTTGTGTTCATTGAGTTGCGATAAATCCAGAAGCGATTAACCAGGAATGCAGTTGTGAGGTTTGAAAGCATTGTCACAACAAGGACAATATACTTATTCACCCCGGCTCCCTCTGCCAAGTCACCAAGATATGTTGCAGTGGGAATAAAAATCAAATAATAAAACGCAAGCTTTGCCATTGCAACGGGAATATTGTTTGCCGATTTAAAGGTGTAACGGCGGTTTACTGTAAATCCGTAAAGCACAGAAAGAATTATTGCAGGCAGATAGCTTGCCCAATAATCGAGTTTTGCAACCTCATTAAGCAATGTGAAAACCACTGTTTGAATTATGCCCGAGCCCATAGAAAAGAACACGAATTTAACTATTTGTATAGCCGTTTGCTTGGGTGTTAGTTTTTCTTTATTCTGTGTCATTGTCATTTTCCTTTTTAGCAAGTTTGTTTGTATTCATTGAACCACGATAAACTACAAATCTGCAATAAAGATATTCAGTTACAAGATTGCAAGACATTGTTACTGCTTCGATTATGTAGTTATTAATGCCTGCATTTTCTGCCAAATGGCCAAGATATGCCGAAACAGGAGTGAATACGCAATAAAACAGCGCTACTTTAAGCATTGCAACAGGCACATTTGTTGCAGATTTAAAAGTGTATTTTCTATTTACCGTAAAATTATAAAGGACTGACAAGACCAACGACGGAAGATACGCAACAAGATGTGAACAATCGGTCAATTCGTGAATGATTGTATAAGACACAATCTGAATAATACCCGCACCCATTGAAAATGCGACGAATTTTAAAACCTGAATTAGAGTTTCTTTTTTTGTGAGCTTTTGCGTTTGCATAAGGACATCCCCTTTTATTTTTATAGTTTAATTATATAATTGTGAAGTTGGAATGTCAACAATCATAAAAATAAACCACCGAAAAATCGGTGGTTTAAGTTCAATTATTTTGCTTCAAGCATATCTTCAAACTCTTTGAGTGCTTTGTTGTTGAAAGCCTCTGCATCAAAAGGAATAAGTTCAGTGATGTTATTATTTTTGTAATCATAAAATCCTTTTACTAATCCTTCTTGAGAATTTTCAACAAGATGCCCATAACCTTGACGCAAGAAATCTGATAAGCCGTCAATTTCAGTACTGATTATAGGCTTATCCAATATTAAAGCCTCCATAATAGTCATGGGCAAGCCTTCATAGAATGAAGACAATACAAACATATCACAAGAATTAAGAATCGGATATGGATTGCTAATATGACGAACAATGATAACTTTATCGGTTCCGCTTTCTTCAACGAGTTTCATTGTATCATTAAATGTAACACCATGACCGCCTACTATAAGCAAATAAGCATTCGGGTCATCCTTTGAATATTCAAGGAACGCTTTTATAAGGCGTTCGTGACCCTTTTCAGGTGAAAATCTGCCAATTGTAATGTATTTTTTACATGAAGCATCTGAAAGAATTCTTTCAAGCTCTTCTTGAGGCATATTACAAAAAGTGTCATTATCAAAAGTAAGAGGCATAGCAGCACGCTCTTTAATGGCTTCGATATTGTTCACATTATGAGCAATAAACACTTTATCGGGGTTTATTTTACTGTTAAAATCAAGAATTTCTTGTTTTGAACTTTCTCTTATACAAACTATTTTGTCATAAGCTAACAAATTCCTTTTATAAGCCTTTGGATTAAAGATACGATTAGCCTTTATTTCCTGTTTCATATTACTATGAATATATAAAATCTTGTCAGTATCCATTGCTTTAAACCAATCCAACACTCTGCTTTCGTAGCCGGAATAATGAACAACATGGGCAAAATGCAAATTAGGATAAACGCGTTTAGTTTCTCTTATAAAGATTTTATTAATTGTATTTTGAATGAATTTAGAATGAATACCGCATCTGTAATATAAAAACTGCACAATAGCTTCACTTAACAAAAGATTTTTAGGACCTTGAATTGGAATATACTCCACGCCTTCAAAATCATTGATTGTGAATTTGTTTTTTTCTACTTTTGTTTTATAAAAAGTTAGCAAATAATTGTACTTTTCTTTACTTACATTATTTATAAGACCTTTGGCGGCTGTTGTGATACCATTTTGCATCAAAGCCCCGGTAAAAAACAACACATTTTCTTTATTATTGCCGTATTGTGTGCTATCAATAACTTTAATTAAAGCATCTTTTTGGTTTTTAAATACGAGGTCAACAATGTTCTCAGCCGCATTTTTATTATCATAACTGTTAAACATTGCATTAAATTCAGGATAAGCTACATATGATTTAACATCATTTACTTCCTTAATCAATTGTTCCGCATTATAAGTGAAAGTAAATGGGAGTGAATTGTAATCTATGTACATACCTCTTGTTGCAAGATATTCGTCCTTATCGTAAGCATAAAGAATGATTTTTTTACCTGTATTTGCAAAATCAAAGAACACAGAAGAATAGTCTGTAATAAGACAATCAGCAGCATTAAGAAACTCGTATGTTTCATAACCATCAGGAATTGTTCTTATGTGCTTAAATTCCCTAAAATTGATTCTTGAACTTGTATAATTATGAAGTTTAACATAGATGATTACATCATCATTAACCTTTTTATCAAGTTCATAAAGAGTGTACATAATGTAAATTGTTTGCTCATTTGTACTCTTGTTGGTTATTGCCTCACCACGCCAAGTAGGCATATAAACAGAAACCTGTTTATCTTCAATTTCAAGTTCAGCACGAATTTCAGCCGCACGCTCTTTATCAAAAAAAGCAGCATTTCTGGGATAACCCGCAACAACATACTGATTTTTAAAGAGATTATCAAGCATATAATCTTCTTTCATCCGCTCAAATGTGAAATCATTTGGATTAAGCATATAATCAGCCATAAGAAAATTTCTTTGAGTGTTTCCAAGCTCGTTTGGTGCACTCTTTATTTTCTTACCCATATTTTTGAGAGGTGTTCCATGCCAAGTATTAAGATATATCTGTCCCTCTTTTTTTATAAAATAAGGTACAAATGTAGCGTTATTAAACAAGTATTTTGCTGAAGCTAAAGCTTTACAGTATTCTTTTGAATGTGCTTTAACAACAGTAACATTTTTATCAAGTTCTTTTGTTGAAAGATATTCTTGAATTTGAGCAGGATTCTTTGCAACAACTAATTTTTCATAATCATCGTATTCCGGATTATTATAAATAGCCTTAAAAATATAAAAAACATTACCTGTAAAGCTACTTCCGTCGTATGATTGAAAAACTATCTGCTTTTCATTAATATCAAGAGTTTCATAGTACTTGGTATAATAAAATCTTGCTCTAAAATAACTTGATTTTTTTAAATTATTTATATTTTTTTTAATAATCTTGTATTGTTGTTTCATATCAACCACTCTTTTTCACTATACCTGTATTATTTAATCCAAAGGCTTCATTGTGGGGAAGAGGAGAACATCGCGGATTGCTGGGCTATCGGTGAGAAGCATTACCATACGGTCGATGCCAAAACCGATACCGCCCGTTGGGGGCATACCAAGCTCGAGTGCATAAAGGAAATCCTCATCAGTTGTGTTTGCCTCTTCATCACCGAGAGCTAAAAGTTCTTCCTGTGCCTTGAAGCGTTCACGCTGGTCGATAGGGTCGTTAAGCTCTGAATAAGCATTTGCCATTTCCCAGCCATTCATAAAGAACTCAAAACGCTCAACATAGTTGGGGTCTTCGGGCTTTTTCTTTGTAAGAGGTGAAATCTCAATGGGATGGTCCATAACGAATGTTGGCTGAACAAGATGCTCTTCAACATACTCTTCAAAGAAGAGATTGAGGATATCACCTTTCTTATGATGCTTTTCAAACTCAATATGATGCTCTTTAGCTATTGCCTGAGCCTCTTCGGTTGAATTGATTTCGTTAAAGTCAACGCCTGAATACTTTTTAACCGCATCAAGCATTGTAATTCTTTCAAAAGGCTTACCCAAATCCATCTCAATACCGTTGAATGTGATTGTGGTTGTGCCGAGAACCTCCTGCGCTACGAAACGGTAAAGGTTTTCTGTTAAATCCATCATACCGTGGTAGTCAGTATATGCCTGATAAAGCTCCATAAGAGTGAATTCGGGATTATGACGGGTATCTACACCCTCATTTCTGAAAACTCGACCGATTTCATAAACCTTTTCAAGTCCGCCAACGATAAGGCGCTTGAGATAAAGCTCAAGCGAAATACGAAGCTTAATATCTGTATCAAGAGCATTGAAGTGAGTTTCAAATGGTCTTGCAGCAGCACCGCCTGCATTATAAACGAGCATTGGAGTTTCAACCTCCATAAAGCCCTCGCCGTCAAGATATTTACGCACTGCGCTGATAATCTTTGAACGGTTGATAAGAGTCTGCTTTGACTCTTGATTCATAATGAGGTCGATATAGCGCTGACGATAACGCATATCTGTATTTGTAAGACCGTGGAATTTTTCGGGAAGAATCTGCAAGCTCTTTGAAAGAAGAGTTACTTTTGATGCGTGAATTGAAATCTCGCCTGTTTTGGTTTTGAAAACTTCGCCCTCAATACCGATAATATCACCGATATCAAGCTTTTTGAAGTCTTTATATTCTTCTTCGCCAATGCTATCTCTTGCAACATAAGACTGAATATTACCCTTTAAATCTTGAATATTGCAGAAAGAAGCCTTACCCATAACGCGTTTTGACATCATACGGCCTGCTACGCTTACGGTTTTGCCCTCTAATGCTTCAAAATTCTCTTTAACATCAACGCTGTGGTGTGTTTGGTCATACTTTGTAATTACAAATGGGTCCTTGCCCTCGTCCTGCAAGTTCTTTAACTTTTCCTGACGAATTCTCTGCTGTTCGCCCAAATCGATTTCGGGCTGAGTCTGCTTAATATTATCTGCCATTTTTGTATCCTTCTTTTTGAAAACTTTCAGTTATCTTGAAATCTCTGTAATTTTGAACTCTAATGTTCCTGAAGGAACTTCGATAGTTACCTTATCGCCTTTTTTATGACCGATAAGTGCTTTACCGACAGGAGATTCGTCTGAAATCTTACCAACTGCAGGGTCAGCCTGTGCAAAGCCAACGATTGTGTATGTGTAAGTCTTTTTCTTTTTGTCAACAAGCTTAACTGTTGAGCCGATGTGAACATTTTCGTTGCTGAGTGTATCAACATCGAGAACCTTTGCATTTTTAAGAATGTGCTCGATTTCGCTGATGCGAGCTTCAAGCTTTGCCTGGTCATTCATAGCCTCGTCATATTCACTGTTTTCTGACAAGTCACCATAGCTCTTTGCAATCTTCATTTTTTCAGCAGCTTCTTTTCTGCCCTCAACCTTTAATTGCTCGAGCTCAGCTTCAAGTTCTTTAAGACCTTCTATTGTGAGTAATGTTTCTGCCATTTTAAAAACTCCTTTATTCTTGAGAGTGATTTTGGGCACAGCAAAACAAGCAGTTCGACTGCCCATATAGATGATATTATATTAAATAATTCCCTTTGTGTCAAGGTCACAGAGGTTTATTTTTTCATTGTTTACGGTTATTGTTTCAAAAATACATTCACCCAAGCTAAAAACTCCGCAAAGCTCATAAAGTGCAGCATAAAAAGTGTATTTATCTGTATTTGCAGGTAGTAGTTTTTCATAAATTTCGGGGACTGTGAAATCGCATCCGTCGGTGATATTTATGCACTCTTTTTCGCCCGTTATGGTCATAACCATACGGTTTACATCTATTTTGACCTGTGCCTCAGCAGGTGTTGACTGCAGAACGGTACAAAGTCCGCAATTCTGCTGAATATTGTCGCAAACTCTGTTATATTTTTCTTTTGAATTCGTTACCACTGTAAGTGTTGAAGCATAAGGTGCAATTTTATAAAGAAATTTGTCAGATTTTCCGACAGTATCAATCACCGCAACAGATTTCTGAATATTTAATTTTTTAAGAATTTCTGCAAAAGTATTACCCATTATTTCACGGTAAAGCACATCACTTTCAAACCTTGACATATCATTTCTTTTGGGCAATTCCGTATTATTTGTAAGCACCAGACGGCGTGAGCATTTGCCTGCGGTATATATGATTTTTTCCCAGTCCACTCCCCTTTTGCCTACCTTTACATTGAATGTGTAAAAGGGTGCGGCTTTAAAAACGGGAACAAGCTTAGCGTTGTATTCATCCTTAATAAATCCCCCGAAAAGCTTTTCACGAAGCGTATCAGGTCTTTTCTCAACATTTAAAACACAGAACATAAAAATCCCTCCACATAAAAATATGTAGAGGGACAAATTGTTTATTAACTATTATTTTAAGAGCTCCATTGCTTTCTGATACTGTGTATCCTCTTCTTTTGAAAGCATAAAGAGTCTTGCATTTTGCTCAGCGGTCATTTCGACCTTATGGTCAGGCTCAATGCCTACCCCATTAAAACTTTCGCTCTTATAAGGCACGATTTTTGCAACCGTAAGAGATATCGCACTGCCGTCGCTTAGTTCAAAGATTTTCTGCATTGTACCGTTACCTGCAGTTTTCACACCCACAAGCTGTGCAATACCAAAGTCACGCAAATCGCAAGCAAAAAGCTCTGCCGCACCCGATGTGCCCGAATTCACAAGCACAACCATACGGAAGCTTACACTGTCAGAATCTGACGAGAATGTTTCAAGGGTATTTCCGTCTTTATCAACTGCAGTTGCAAGAGCACCTGTGCCCTCGGTTGCCACGGGAGCAATAACATCAATACACTGAACTGCACTACGAATTCTTCCTGTTTCAGTATTACGAACATCAAAAACTACAGAAGTAACATCATTCTTACTCATATAGTCGAGTGCATCTTCTAACTGCTCGGCAGTTGTATCATAAAACGCAGTAATCTTGATATAGCCAACCGAACCATCTATACTGTAGTAAACGGTCTGTGCTGAATATCCGCGGGCTACTGACACAGTCTTACTCTCTTTATTATGAGTAAAGGTTACCTGAACATTAGTCAGCTTTTCGCCGTTCAAGGTTTCAATAAGGTCATTATAATTACCTGCAGTAACTTTTATATTATCAACTGCGGTGATTACATCGCCTTTAGAAATACCCTGAAGCTGCGCGGGTGAGCCCGTAGAAACCTCGGACACATAAATATTATTATTCGCACTGTCATAAACCGCGATAATGCCGATACCGCCCTTATTGCCCTTTTCCTCTTCTTTGTATGACGAGTACTCATCGGCGGTCATATAATAGCTGTATCGGTCGCCAATGCCATTCACATAGCCATCTGACAAATTTGCATTGAGAAGATTTTCGTTCATCTCACCAAAATAGTTTTCGCGGACTAAGTCATCAATTTCTGAAACAGTGGAATAAAGACTTGAACGGTCTGCAACATCCTTGATAATTCCGTTATAAATATTCATTGAAACCGTCATTGTAATTGTGACAGTTAATGCGATTGCGAGAAAAATCAAGGCAAGAGCCAAACCTAATGATATTTTTTTATTCAAAGGAAATCATCCTTTACATTTGTTCTTTAATAAACCAATGGTGATGGTAAATATTTTTCGGGATTTACACGAGTGCCGTTAAGGCGCATTTCAAGGTGAAGATGCGAGCCTGCAACGGGGTTTGAGCTTGTAGGTCTTGGATAAACCGCTGAGCCTGTGTTACCGACAAGTCCGATAACCTGACCCTGTGTTACCTTTTGGCCAACGCTTACATAAATTGTTTTTAAATGTGCATAAAGAGAGCTGATACCATTACCGTGGTCAATTGATATGTAGTTACCCGATATTGAATGGAAGCTTGCCTCTTTAATAGTACCCGAAGCGATTGCATAAAGCTTTGCACCGTTTGTTGTATGATAATAGTTACCGTAAACATAACGACGAGCAGGTGCACAAAGGTCAACTGACGCAGTACCACGGGCACTGTGCTGTGCGTATGTTGCAGAATAGTAAACCGATTTATCCTGAATAGGACTTATAAACCCCTTTGAAGAAACCTTGAAGTTATGGTTTACCACACCGTTATCGATAACGCCGTTACCTGTTGAGCCGGTGTTACCTGCAATAGCATCCTGCTGAGCAGACCAATCTGACAATTCTTTTTCAGCCTGAGCTTTTTTCTTTTGATAATACGCCGAATTCTCATCGTATTGTTCCATAAGCTTATCTTGCTTGCTGAGGTTAGCGCTTACCTTTGACTGCGCGGACACAACCTGTGCTTTTTTTACATCGAAAACTGCTTTTTCAGATTCAACTTCCTTACGGTCAGCCTCTATCTGCAATTTGCTTTCTTCCGATTCAGTTTTCTTAGCACTTAATTCTTCAAGTAATCTGTTTAATTCTTCTATTTGACCTTCAAGCTCATCAACAATCTGATTATCACGCTCTGCAACCTGACGAAGAAGCTCACTTCTTACCATAAACTCCTCAAAACTGCCTGAATTGAGGAAAAGCTCAAGCTCACTTGTTTCGCCCGCCATATAGTCAGCTCTCATACGGTCTTTTAAAAGTTCATAAGTGTCGTCTATTGCTTTATTCTGTTCTTCTGTTTTAACTTCAACCTCTGTAATTTCTGTCTGAAGTTCTTTTATTCTTGCTTCAAGAGTATTGATTTGAGAGGTAAGCTCATTTATTTTTTTCTGCAGCGGAGCAATTTCTTTATTAAGAAGCGCAATTTGCTCATCATAAGCCTTATTCTGTGCCTCAAGCTTTTCAATCAAATCCTGCGTATTAGCCTGATTTTCTTCATTTTTTTGAATAAGCTCTTCCCACTTATCAATTTCATTTTGAATTTCACTTGAAGTTTTTGCAGACGCAGAGAAAGGAATTGCTGTAATGAGCATTACTGCGGCGATAATTACTGAAAAAATTCTTGTACTAATCTTCACTTACAACACTCCCCTGCTCTTTAAGATATTTGCCCATTGAAATAAGGCTGCCGAATGAACCTGTGAAAATACCGATTCCCATAAAGATTAAGAGAATATAACCTGCGTATTCGCCGAAACCTACAGGTGTGAACAATGACAGCATATCCTTGAACACATAAACCATACCCTGATAAAGTCCGGCAAGAACACCAAATGAGAGAAGCCCCGAAATAATACCGAGAAGCATACCCTCAATCATAAAGGGCCAGCGGATAAACCAATTTGTAGCGCCAACCGCTTTCATAATGCTGATTTCAAGCTTACGCGAGAACATTGTGATACGGATTGTATTTGAAATAATGAACAGCGAAACAATAAAGAGAAGTCCTACCATACCTGCGATGACAATGGTTACTGCTTGTCTTATATCAAGCAACTTCTCTGCAATATCACTGTTTTCGCGTATTGACTCAACATTTTCAATCTTCCAAAGCTCATCAACGGTTGTTTTAAATAGATTAAGGTCTTTTACAACAACTCTGTAGCCGTCGGGCATAGGGTTTTCATCAAGCCCTTCGAAAAGAACTGCTTCTTCCTCACCCTTTGATGACATATACTCTTCAAACGCCTCTTCTTTTGAAACGAAAGTACACTCTTGAACATTTGCCATATTCTTAATCTGTGTGTTTGCATTTTCAAGCTGTTCGTCAGTTGTGCCGTCTTCAAAATAGACCATAATAACATTCTGACTTTCAACAGTGTCGAGAAGTGCATTAATATTGAAGAATATCATTGAGCCGAGGCCTATAATTACAAGACACGCCATAAGAACTGAAACTGACGCCAATGACATAAGTCGGTTAACCCACACATTGCGGAAGCCCTCTTTGGTGAGATACTTTAAGCTTGCACCTTTCATTGAGCGTCACCCCCGTTCTCTTCAGTTATGTCATCAAGATATTTTGAATAATCAATATCCTCAATACCGTAATTTCTCATAAACTCCTCAAGCTCTTTATCGCTGTTGGGCTGTTCATAGAAGCTGTTATTCTGTTTCTTTTCAATTACATCGGCAGATTTAACCTCTTCACGAAGCTGTTCAACCTTTGCTTCGATTTCTGCCTCTGCCGCCTGCATTAATTCTTCCTTTGTTTCGGGCTTGTGCTCTTCTTCCTTAGTTTCAACAGGCGTATCTGACTGATATTTTTCAGCAGTGTCAGAGATAACCTCACCCTTATGTATTGTGATTACACGGTGGTTAAAACGACGAACAAGCTCGTGCTCGTGAGTTACCATTACAACTGTTGTGCCGTTCGCATTGATATGGTTGAGCAAATCAACAATTTCGTAAGACATTTCGGGGTCGATATTACCCGTGGGCTCGTCCGCGATAATAACACCTGCATTATTGACAAGTGCACGGGCAAGAGCCACTCTCTGCTGTTCACCACCCGAAAGCTGTGTCGGGAGCTGGCGTGCTTTTGAGGTAAGACCAACAAGGCTCAACACATATGGAACTCTTTTACGGATTTCTTTTTCTTTTGCGCCGATAACACGCATTGCAAATGCAACATTATCATAAACCGTCATATTAGGAATAAGACGGAAATCCTGAAAAACGATACCCATTGTTCTGCGGAACTTCGGAATATCCTTTTTCTTGATTTTGTTTAGATTATAATTATTTACAACAACAGAGCCGTTATCGGGAACCTGTTCACGCATAATAATTTTGAGAAATGTACTTTTACCCGCACCTGAAGAACCAACAATAAAGACGAATTCACCGTCTTTTATTTTAATTGAGACATTATTAAGTGCGTGCGTACCGTTTTCATATGTTTTTGAAACATTTTTGAATTCAATCACAATATGCACCTTATCCTTTATGTATTTTAACTTCTGATTTTAACTATTTATACCCATAGTTATACATCATAACTAATAGTTGGTATCATTATACCACAAAATATTGTGTTTGTCGCGGTTTTTAAGAAAAGTTAACATTTATCGGCGATTTGTACAAATAAAAATATATTTTATTATTTAATTTATACAAGGAAATAAAGACTAGTTTATATATTGGTTGCTTTTATAAATTGGGAGTTTGTCGAAATGCAAAATGTAAAATGCAAAGTGTAAAATGAAGGATTAAACTACAAACGGGCGATTCGTGAATCGCCCCTACAAGATTACATAACCATATCAATGAGTCAGACAATTTCAAATTTGTTGTGGAATGAAAAAGGCAGGGTTTGTTACCCTGCCATAAACGGTTTTAATATTTAATTGGATTAGCATCAAGATACTTCTTAACCATCAATGCTACTTTGAACACGATTGCGTCGTCAAATTCGCGAAGGTCAAGACCTGTGAGCTTTTTAATCTTTTCAAGACGATACACAAGAGTATTTCTGTGAACGAAAAGCTTTCTTGATGTTTCAGAAACATTGAGGTTATTTTCAAAGAACTTCTGAATTGTAAAGAGAGTTTCGTGGTCAAGACTTTCAATTGAACCGCGCTTGAAGATTTCGCGAAGGAACATCTCACAAAGAGTTGTAGGAAGTTGATAAATAAGTCTTGCGATACCGAGATTATCGTAGCTTACGATTGTTTTTTCAGTATCGAACACCTTACCTACCTCAAGTGAAACCTGAGCCTCACGGAATGAACGAGCCAAATCCTTGATTGTATCAATTGTTGTACCGATACCAACGAGAACATGAGTATAATACTCTGTGCCGAGAGAGTCAGCAATTGAGCGTGCAAGCTTTTCAAGGTCTTTAGTTTCGATATTGCTCTTAACCTCTTTAACAAGGGCAATATCTGTTTCGTTAATGTTAATTACGAAATCCTTGGTCTTATCAGGGAACAAATCCTGAATAACATCGAAAACGGAAACATCGTTCTTTTCTGTAATTCTGATAAGAAGAACAACGCGGGTAACATCGTTATTGAAATGGAGCTCACGAGCTTTAATATAAATATCGCCGGGGAGAATATTATCGAGAATTACATTCTTGATAAAGTTACTGCGGTCATATTTTTCGTCATAATACTGCTTGATTGTTGCAAGTGACACAGAAAGCACCGCAACATAACGGCTTGCCATTTCATCGTCACCCTCAACAAAAACTGCATATTCGGGGTGCATTGGGCCGCCGAAAAGCTTATATGTATATCCGTCAGCAACAGTTAAGTCTGATGAAGCAAAAACTTCGTTAACAGCATGAGACTGAACCTCACCGATTCGACCTAACTCACTGCAGGAAATAACAGTGCCTGTTTCATCAATTACGCCGAAAGTTCTGTCGATAACATCAATCATCTGATGAACTATTCCCTGAAACAATCTGTTTGACATTGTTATACCACCTTTTAGACAAAATCACAATTAAGATACTATGTATTTTACACAATAAAACCCGTTTTTGCAAGGGCATTTTTTATATTTTTTGATTTTTTTCAAACATTTTTCACAAAAATTGACGAAATTTTTGGTTATTCCACGCATTTAAGCCGTTTTCAAGACGAATTTTTCATTGTTAAAAATGACGAAAAAATTATTTCTTTTCTACTTTTTTGAGTTCATCGGGGGTAATTTCGCGGCATTCACCCGCTTTTAAAGTGTCATCAAGGTCTAAATCGCCCATTTTAGAACGGTGAAGCATAACCACCTTATTACCTGCCGCGGCAAACATTCTTTTTACCTGATGGTATTTACCCTCGCAAATCATAATTTTAACGAGAGGACTTTCCCCTTCTTCAACGATTTCAAGCTTTGCTTCTTTAAGGGTTGTCCCGTCAGCGAGAGTTATTCCGCTTTCAATAAGCTTTATATCACTTTCAGTTAACGAATGGTCGAGTCGGGCAAGATATGTTTTGAAAATATGATTTTTGGGGGAAAGAATTCTGTGGGCGAATTCACCGTCGTCAGTTATTAGCACAAAGCCCGTTGTATCTTTATCAAGTCTGCCTGCGGGGAAAAGACCTTTACGATAAAGCTCATCGGGTACTAAATCAACTACGGTTTCGTCTGTATCGCTATCGCTTGCAGACACAACACCCTGCGGTTTATTGAGCATTATATAAATATGCTTTTTGAGGAATATTTCTTCACCGTCAAGGCAGACCTTGTCCTTTTCGGCATCAATTTTAACGGCACTGTCGCGCACGACCTTGCCGTTTAATGTAACTCTACCCTTTTTGATTATTTCTTTAACATCTTTTCGGGATAATGTACCCTGAGAAGCGAGAATTTTATCAAGTCTTTCCATTAATTTATCCTTTGAAATCCGTGCATAAATCCGTCAAGTTCAACGGAACAAATGTCACCGCCCACTACAAGTCCGTCATAGACGAGAACATTGGCGAGAATGCACTCTTTATTTTCATAGCCCGTATAATTTTTTACTGTATAAGTCCACCGTTTTACGCGCACACCCGCATAAACACTCAAATCAAAGCCCTGCTTTTTTTGAATTTCATTATAGGCGGTGTAGGTATCGTCAAATTCTTCGGGAATTATGACCTCACGAACCTCAACGGGCTCTTCGTCGATTTCCCAGCCGTATTGTGAAAGAAACGCCATTCTTTCTTCGTGAGTTGACGCTTTTAAGGTTACATCATCCCCTTTGCCCGTCTGTGCGCTGTCGCGGGATAAGACAAAGAGAGAAATTACCGTAAACACCACAAAAAGCAAAAGCAAAATCACTTTAAAATGCTTTGACTTTACGGAATATACAAACATAGATAAACACCTCGAACACATTTTATATAAATAAATATGCGGCGAGGTGTTAAATTATAATATTATATTTTTATTATAACTCTTTATAAGGTCATCAATAAAAATAGACCTATTTATTCGTCAATGCGTTTTGACTGTGAAGCAGCACGAAGATGCTGACGAGCGCGACGGATTTCGTTTACTGAATTTGTAAGAGTTTCGTCAGCAACTGCTACGATGCTTTCAACATATTCGCTTGCACTCTGACGCATTTCTTTTGACCAGTTTCTTGCCTGTTCTGTAAGCTCAGTAGCACTCTGTCTTGCCTGCTCAACGATTTCTGTTGCATTCTGTCTTGCCTGCTGAAGAATTTCTGCTGCCTGTGCCTCTGCACCGCGGGTAATTTCGTCTTCAGAAATAATCTCTTTTGCTCTTAAATGTGCCTTTTCGATAATTTTATCGGCACTGTCCTGAGCACCTGCAAGAATTTCTTTTCTCTCTGAAGCGATTTTTCTTGCCTGCATAAGCTCATCGGGCATATTAAGTCTGATATCCTCAATGGCTGTTTTGATTGCCCCTGCATCTACCAAAAGGTTTGATGTAAAGGGAACTGTTTTACCTTCTTCAAGTATGGTTTCGATTTCTTCGAGTAAGCTTTCTATTGTCATTTGCTCACACCTCTTTTAATTCTTTTTACTATATCATCACGAATTATCTCGGGAACGAAATCACTTATATCCCCGCCCAATTCGCAAATTTGCTTAACTGCACTTGAGCTTAAATAAAGATTTTCAACTCTTGTGTTGATAAACACGGTTTCAAGCTCACTATTGAGTTTTTTATTCATCTGTGCCTGCTGAAATTCATATTCAAAGTCTGACACAGCACGAAGCCCTTTAACAACGGCAACGGCGCCCTTTTGCTTTGCATATTCCGCCAAGAGCCCCTCGTAAATATCCACCTCAACATTCGGAATATCCTTTGTGCAACGGCGGATAAGCTCTGCACGCTCTTCGGGAGAAAAGCAGAAATTAGTTTTTGCAGGGTTTTTCATTACAACAACGATAACCTTGTCAAAAAGAGAAGCACTTCTGTCAATAATATCGAGATGTCCGTTAGTAACAGGGTCAAAGCTACCGGGACAAATTACGGTTTTCATTTTTATCACTTATTCTTTCTGTATGCGGTAATTTTAATCTTACCGTATCTGTATTCACGATACAGTGAAAACTCGCCTGCACTCTCGGGTAAGGTTTCGTCAAGTGCACTTTCGCAAAGTATTACACCGTAGTCGGTCATTTTTTCCGCAACAGCAGGTAAAACACTATCAATAATGTTCTTATGATAAGGCGGGTCTAAAAGAGCGATGTCAAATTTGTCGCGACTGAGTGTGATATACATTTTACTGTCGCCACAGAAAACGCTTGCTCTTTTTTCAAAGCCCACGGTTTTAAGATTTTGTTTTACCACATCAATTGATTTTGTGGAAGAGTCAACAAAGGTACAGTGCTTTGCGCCTCGGCTTAATGCCTCAATGCCTAATTGACCTGAGCCTGCGAACAAGTCAAGAACTGAGGCGCCCTCGAGGTCAAACTGAATAATATTGAACATACCCTCTTTAACTCTGTCGGTAGTAGGACGGACATCCTCACCCTCTAAAGTAATGAGTTTTCTGCCTCTTGCCTCGCCTGTGATTACTCTCATACATTCACTCCATTTTGTCAGTACATATTATTATCGCATTTTTATAGCTATTTGTCAAATTTTTTATGCTTTTTTCAGAAAAATCAACCATTTTTCAAGGAAATAAGCAGTTTTTCGAGGTCTTTCACCGTTGAAACGATATATTTTGCGCCCTCTTTTTCAATTACTTCGCGGTCACGAAATCCCCAAAGCACGCCGATTGAGTCAAGTCCTGCGTTATTTGCGGTTAAAATATCTGTATCTGCGTCGCCTACAAAAACTGTATTTTCAAGCTTACTTCCCAATATTTCAAGGGCATAATACACTCCGTCGGGGGCGGGCTTATTGGGTCTGTCGTCTGTACTGCCAACCACCAAATCAATGGTATCGCCGAACATTCTTTTACACAAATCCTGCGCCGCAAAATCTGCTTTATTGGTAACGATTGCGGTTTTAAAGCCCTCTTTTTTTATATTTGTGAGCATTTCGTTGATATGCTCGTATGGGGCTGTTTTATCCTCCATATGAGCCTTGTAATACTCGCAAAAATCCTTAAAGCAGATTTCAAAGGTATCGGCATTTGTATTTTCGGGAACTGAACGCTCCATTAAAAGACGAATTCCGTTACCTACAAATGAACGGATTTCAGTTAAAGTGCGAAGCGGAAAATTCTGCTTTTTGAGTGCATAGTTTACGCTGTCTTTTAAATCCTCAAGGGTATTTAAAAGTGTTCCGTCCAAGTCAAAAATAATTGTATCAATCATATTATTCACCGTTATTATAGAATTCATAAATTTTTTCGGCAAGAGCGTGGTTTATGCCCTTTACCTGCTCTAAATCTTCAACAGTTGCCTCTTTTATAGCCTTGATTGTTTTGAAGATTTTGAGTAATTCCTGTGCTTTCTTTTCGCCTATGCCGTCAATTTTTGTGAGTGATAATTCAAGACCGCGTTTCGTGTGCTTTTTGTGGTGAAAGCCAACAGAAAATCTGTGGACTTCTTCTTGAATTTCTGACACAAGAGTGAACACACTGCGGGTTGAATTTATGGCGATTTCGCCGCCGTCGCCTGTAATTGCACGGGTTTTGTGTTTTGAGTCTTTAACCATTCCGAAAAGCGCAACATCTATATTCATTTTATCAAGGACTTCTTTTACGGCACTCACCTGACCTTTACCGCCGTCAAGGAGTATTAAATCGGGCATTTTGCCGAAGCCTTCTTCTGCGTTTTCGTCCTTGTGAGCAAGATATTCGTTAAATCGGCGTTCAAGGACTTCTCGCATTGAGCCGTAGTCATCTTGTCCCGTAAAGGATTTGATATTAAATGTGCGGTATGCACGCTTTAAAGGTCTGCCGTTTTTAAAGACTATCATACCCGCCACATTATCTTCACCGCCGGTATGGGAGATATCATAAGACTCAATATATTCGGGAACTTTGTCCATTCCCAAAAGCTCGCGGAGTTCTTCAAGAGCCTTGATTTCGCCACCCTTTTTACCCTTGCGTTGTGCAAGCTTTTCAAAGGCATTTTCACGGCACATATTTACAAGCTTCAGCCCATCACTTCGTTTTGGAATAGTTATTGTGCATTTTTTGCCCCTTACATTTGTGAGGTGCTGTTCAACGAGGTCAATATCTTCAAAATCTTCATCAACAAGGATTTTTTGAGGAACTGCACGGTTCATTCCGTAATACTGAATAAGAAAATTGCAACGGACATTTTCAACCATTTTTTCTGCATCAAAGAAGAAATGCTCGCTGTCAGTTAATCTTCCCTTATCATAACGCAAAACCATAATACAGATATCTTTTTCATTGGTAGCAACCGCAAAAACATCTTTACTTTCGCCCGTATCGGTTACAACCTTTTGTTTTGTCTGCATATTCTCAATTGCGCGGATACGGTCGCGGTATTTACCTGCATTTTCAAAGTCAAGATTTTCGGCGCAGGCGTTCATTTTTTCTTTTAATTCGCGAATTATCTTTGTAATATCGCCATTAAGAAAATCAAGGGCACTGCTTACTGCCTCATCATATTCAATTTTAGAAATTTTACCCGTACACACACCCATACAACGATTTATATGGTAATTAAGACAAGGTCTGCCCTTGCGAAAATCATTGGGGAAATTCTTGTTGCATTGGGGAAGACGGAAAATTTTATTTGCCTCATCAACAGACTGTTTTACCGAATATGAGCTTGTAAACGGACCGATATAATCGGCATTTTCGTCATCTTTTTGAAGCACTGCAGAAATTTTACGATAAGGTCCTTTTGTGACTTTTATATAGCTATACCCCTTATCGTCCTTTAAAAGAATATTGTATTTAGGTTGATTTTGCTTAATAAGGCTTGCTTCAAGAACAAGTGCTTCAAATTCGCTGTCGGTGAGAATATAGTCGAAATCATTAACATTCTCAACCATTTTACGCA
This sequence comes from Candidatus Fimenecus sp., assembly GCA_045594645.1. GTDB lineage: Bacteria > Bacillota > Clostridia > Oscillospirales > Acutalibacteraceae > Fimenecus. Next base: position 26,260 of record JAZNYY010000029.1, on the reverse strand, counting down.
CCTTGATTGCGTGCTTATTCTGTGAGCCGAAATACTGACTCACACGGTTTTTAAGCTTTTTAGCCTTGCCGATATAGATAATTTTACCCTGCTTGTTTTTCATAATATAAACACCGGGGGTCATTGGCAAATTCATTGCTTTTTCACGAAGAATTTGCAGTTTTTCGTTCACAGAAGTTCACCACCAATCATTAGAAACAACGGGTCGTCGAGGACGCCGACCCCTACGAATAATATTATTGTAACATAAGTTCAGAAAAAAATAAAGCACACCACCAAAAGTGATGTGCTAAAGTGCCGATTGATTATTCAGCAAAGCCTGATTCAACGAGTTTAACAAGCTCATCAACTGCTGTTTCTTCGTCGGGACCGCCTGCAAGAATACGGATTGTTGTGCCGCCCATAATGCCGAGTGAAAGAACACCGAGAAGGCTCTTTGCGTTTACTCTTCTGTCTTCTTTTTCAACCCAGATTGATGATTTGAATTCATTTGCTTTCTGAATAAAGAAAGTTGCGGGGCGAGCGTGCAAGCCGACCTGATTTTTAACTTCAACATCTTTAGTATACATAGTTCATTCTCCCAAATGATAATTTATTAGATATATAACAGTTATTACACCTTTGTTACTAATATATTATAACACAAATCTTTTTGCCGTCAACGAAAAAAACTCGAGTTTTAATAATTCGGTCAGAAAAACAAAAACCGCGTTTTTACGACAATCAAGTTTGGTGAATTTGACCACAGTCAAATGAATTTTTTGTGTATATTCAATACTTTTTTGGTCAATTAAGCACGCTATGGTGAATGGGAGTTGTGAAAGGTGTCAAAATATCAAATTTCATTCCACAGCTTTGGTAATATTCAATAATTTTTGGCAGAGCCTCTAAAGTGGTCTTTTTTGTGTCGTGCATAAGGACAATTACTCTTGAGGCAGATTTCGGGAACTGGCTGCAATAATTTAACTGCTTTTGAACTGTATTTGCGCCGTCAGCATCACCGTTTGAGCAGTTCCAGTCAAAATAAACATATCCCTTTTCGCCAACTGCCTTTGTAATTCTCGACATTATGCCCTTAGAATAATTACGGCTTATAGTATTACTGCTGCCACCGGGAAAACGGATAATTGAGCAATCAACACCCGTTTCTTTAAGTACTACATCGTGGATTTTCTGCAAATCATTAAAATAAGCGGTATCAGAAGCATAAATCTTTTTGTAATCATGAGAATAAGTATGAAGTCCGATTTGATGACCGCGGTCAACGATATCCTTCATTGTGCTGTTATATCTGCCGTTAACAACAAAAAAAGTCGCTTTAACGCCGTACTTATCAAGCACATCGAGAATTTCGGGCGTATATCGCGACGGACCGTCATCAAAGGTAAGATAAACCGTTTTGCCCGTTGAGGGCTTAGGGTCTGGCAATGCAACCGATGAGTCTGTTGAAGGTTTTTTATTGGTTGTTGCCTTGGTGGTTGTTGTGGTCTTTTTTGCCGCGAGTTCCTTTTTTAATTTATCAATCTGACCGTTAAGCTTATCAACTTCGCTTTGGTGCTCGCTGTTTTCTTGGCTTAACTTGTCTTCATAAGACTGTTTTTCGCTGCTGTTCTGCTCAACAAGTGACTGATTTTCAGAAATTTTATCATTAAGTAAGGATTCACCGTTCTTAATATCCTCTTGAGCCTGTGCAAGATTATCATTAGATTTTGAATATTGCACGCCCAAATACACCGCAGTTGTAGCCGAAGCCACCAAGAGCAGTGATAGAATGATAATAACGATTTTGAAAAGTGTTGATTTTTTTACGGTAATTGCTTTCACTTTAAGTCTTTCCTTACATTTATTATTATAACCTTATTGTATAACAATATTTTTTATTATTCAACATAAATTTTATTAATTATTTGTAATTTCTGTACTTTCAAGGAATTTTTTATCCTTTTCGCTCAGCTCTGCCTTACTAAGCATATCGGGGCGGTGCTTCTGAGTCATTAAAAGTGACTGCTCACGACGCCATTGGTCAATATTTCCGTGATGACCTGAAATTAACACATCGGGTACCTTCATACCGTTCCATTCATACGGGCGGGTATATTGGGGATACTCTAAAAGCCCGTTATAATGACTTTCGAGTTCCTTTGCCTCGTCATTAGGGAGCACGCCCTCTAACATTCTTGATATTGAATCTGCAAGTACAAGCGCGGGCAATTCGCCACCTGTAAGAACATAATCCCCTATCGAAATCTGCTCATCCACAAGAGAGTCGATAACACGCTGGTCAACACCCTCATAATGACCGCAGAGAATTGTGATTTCGGGCATTTCTGCAAGCTCTTTCACTTTTGCCTGAGTTAAAACCTTACCGCAAGGTGACATATAAATCAAATGATTTTTATTTTCACTCTTTTTGCAAATATCCTCATAGCAATCGGCAATGGGCTGTGGTTGCATAAGCATACCCATTCCACCGCCATAGGTTGAGTCGTCTACACGGTTGTGCTTATCCTTACTGTAATCGCGGATATTTATACAATTTATTTCTACATAGCCCTTTTCCCTTGCTCTGCCGATAATACTTTCAGAAAGTACTGCTTCGCACATTTCGGGGAAAAGTGTCATAATGTTAATTTTCATCGTCAAAAAGTCCTTTTAAGACATTAATTTTTACTATTCCCTCACTTACATCAACAGACTGGACAACCTGCTTGATTGCGGGAATAAGCACTTCGTTACCCTTGGGAGTTTTGATGTGCCAAACATCATTTGCGCCTGTTTCACTCACATCAACAATTGTGCCCAAGGTTTCGCCGTTTGCGTTATCAATTACGGTGCAATCAAAAAGTTCTTGTATAAACCAAGTACCTTTAGGAAGATTTGCATCGCTGCGTTTCATATATAAAACGGTATTTTTAAGTGCGCGGGCTTTATCAACATCGTCAATGCCTTCAAGCAATAATATTGCAACATTGCCGTGGGGACGAGCTGAGAGCACCTTTACACTTTTTTCGCCGTTTTTATCAAAATATAAGGTTTTGAATTTTTTAACAAATTCAGGAGTATCGCACCAAGGGTTAAAGCGGACTTCGCCTTTAATTCCGTGAGTTGATACGATTTGACCTAATTCGAGATAAGATTTAATCATAATATAACACCTCATCCACCGCTTCGCGGTCCCCCTTCCCCTCAAGGGGAAGGCATTATAAGGTTTACAAAAAGGCAGACAAAATGCTTTGCCTGCCTCATTTGTAATCAAAATTAGTCGATGTCGACCTGGACTTTTTCGCCTGTACGAGTTGCACCTGCTTTAACAACTGTTCTGATAGCCTTTGCAATTCTGCCCTGCTTACCGATAACTCTGCCCATATCATCTTCAGCAACATGAAGGTGATACACAACAACACCGCGGTCGTCTGCTTCGTCAACAGTAACAGAAACAGCGTCAGGATTTTCAACAAGTCCTTTAACGATTGTAATAAGAAGTTCCTGCATTTTCAAAAACCTTTCTTATTTAATAACGCCGCTCTTTTTAAGAATAACCTTAACAGTATCTGTAGGCTGAGCACCGTTTTTGAGCCACTGCTCTGCTTTTTCAGCGTCAATCTTGATTTCAGCAGGATTTGTCATAGGATTGTAAGTACCAATCTCCTCAATAAATCTGCCGTCACGGGGATAGCGTGAATCTGCAACTACTACTCTGTAGAAAGGAGCTCTCTTAGCACCCATTCTGCGAAGTCTCATCTTAACTGCCATTTTTGTTTCCTCCAAATATATAAATATTTTATATTAAACACTGTTGTGTTGTAATCAGTGTTTGTTAACTTACATCGGGAATCCGCCCATACCGCCGAATCCGCCACCGAAGCCACCATTCATACCCATACGCTTCATTTTGCGTTTCATACTGCCTGAGTTCATCTGCTTGAACATTTTCTGCATCTGACGGTACTGATTGAGAAGTCGGTTAACATCTTCAACCTGCATACCGCAACCTGCGGCAATTCTGCGCTTGCGTGAAGGATTGATAATATCGGGGTTTCTGCGTTCTTTGATTGTCATTGAGAGAATGATAGCTTTCATTCGGTCAAACTGACGCTCATCAATATCAACATCTTTAACCTTTTTATTAACACCGGGAAGCATTGAGAGAATATCTTTCATACTGCCCATTTTGTTAATCTGCTCAAACTGGTCAAGCAAATCTTCAAGGTCAAATTTATTTTTGCGAAGCTTTTCTTCAAGCTTGGCGGCTTTTTTCTCGTCAAGAGCTATCTCTGCCTTTTCGATAAGAGAGAGCACATCGCCCATACCGAGAATTCTTGAAGCCATTCTATCGGGATAGAAATAATCAAGCTCGTCGAGTTTTTCGCCCATACCAACGAATTTAATAGGCTTGCCTGTAACTGCTCTTGCTGAAAGAGCCGCACCGCCTCGTGTGTCACCGTCCATTTTGGTGAGCACAAGACCGTCAATACCCAATTCGTCATTAAAGGTGCTTGCAACTGTTACAGCGTCCTGACCGAGCATTGCGTCAATAACAAGAAGAATTTCGTGGGGACGAACCTCTGACTTGATATTTTTAAGCTCGTTCATAAGCTCGGTATCAATATGCAAACGACCTGCGGTATCAATAAACACATAATCATAGCCCTTATCTTTTGCAAGCTTAATAGCCTCTTTTGCGATTGTAACAGGATTAGTTTGCCCCATTTCAAAAACGGGAACGCCAACCTGCTCACCCACGACCTGCAACTGCTTGATAGCGGCGGGACGGTAAATGTCGCAGGCTACAAGCAAGGGTCTGTGATTTTCTGCTTTGAGCTTGCGTGCAATTTTTGCACAATGGGTTGTTTTACCTGAACCCTGCAAGCCACACATCATAATAACCGTTGGAGGATGTGAGGCATATGCAAGACGGGTTTGAGTGCCACCCATAAGCTCTGTAAGCTCTTCGTTTACTATTTTTATAACCATCTGCGCGGGGGTTAAGCTTTCCATAACCTGTGCGCCGATTGCTCGTTCAGTTACCTTTGCGGTGAAGTCTTTTGCAACCTTATAGTTAACATCAGCCTCTAAAAGTGCAAGGCGAACCTCACGCATGGCTTCACGAACATCTTTTTCATTAAGACTGCCTTTACTTTTAAGTCTTTGAAAGGCGGCTTCAAGTCTGTCGGATAAACCTTCAAATGCCATGATTACCCCCTATTCCGTCAAAGAAAGTGCAATTGACTTTATCTTAACTGTTATATCGTTTATTTCGCGGGAAAGACCGTGAGTGAGATTATACTCATTAATCTCTTCGGCGCATTTCATAATGCTGTCAAGACCGTTATTTACAGCCTCAAGCTTTTGTGAGAACTTAAGCTTTGATTCCATATCAAAAAGCACTGCCTCGGCTCTTTTAATTGCATCGCGCACGCCCTGACGGGTAATGCCCTCATTCTCGGCAATTTCTGAAAGAGAAAGGTCATCGTTATAATAATAGTTGAGATAATCGCGTTGTTTTGCGGTTAGAGTTTCACCGTACAAATCAAGAAGCATTGATATTTCAACATTATTTGCCACGACTGACACCTCCTTCAAAAAAATTAACCGCTCTGTAAAGTACAGAGACTTTACAGAACGGTATTATACTAAATAATATTCAGTTTGTCAAGAAGTTTTTTTAACTTTACGGAAGAGTTGCGATTTCGTCCCAACGGATTGTGTCACTGCCCTTATTATCGCTACCGATTTCAATGCTTACGGGCTCAGTTGTAGTTGTAGTATCGTCTTCTTTCTCACCCTCTGACACTGATGGTGTTTCGTCAGAAGAAGGCTCTTCGTTCTTTGAAGGCTCGTCTTTTGAAGTGTCGGGTTTAGTTGTAGAAGTTGTACTGCTCTTATCTTCTGTCTTATCTGACTTTTTGGTTGTAGTTTCTGTGATAAGGTCTTCAATGTTATCAAAGAAGCCGTCTTCGTCAGTTGTTACGGGAATTTCGTCACCATCAACATTAGTAATAAAGTTTTCGCCGTCTTCATCTTCAAAAACTTCTACTGTATCGCCGTTTTCAAGCGTAACAGTATAATCAACCTTATAATCATCATCTTTTTTGCAGGCTGCGAAAACAACCACAACTGCGAGAAGCAACACAGCAATAGCAATTATTTTTTTACTCATTATGTAATCCCCTTTCGGTATTTGATTATACATTAAATATAGAATATCACATTTAGATTACTTTTGCAAGACATTATTTTAATTCGGCAATGGTAACACCTTCCTCACCCTCACCGAATGTACCAACGCGGAAGGTGCGTATATTTGGGTGCTTACGCAGATGTATATGAATACCCTTTCTCAGAGCACCCGTGCCCTTTCCGTGAATGATTGTTATTTCATTAAGCCCCGTGCGAAGAACACTGTCAATAAACTTATCTAAATCAAGAATTGCCTCTTCAACGGTAGTGCCACGCAAATCAATACTTGATGTGGCTGAGGCAGTTGCTTTTGAGCCCGTATGAACAGTGCGTGAGCCGTAGTTTGTCTTTTTTGGTTGCTTTTTAGCACCAATAAGACGCAAATCTGAAATATCAGCCTTCATTTTCAGCATACCCGACTGCACCTGAACTGTCTGTTTCTTTTCGTCGATTGAAATGATTTCTGCTTCTCCGCCGAGGGATTTCACAAATACTCTGTCACCGATTTTAAGTGCGCGAGGAAGGACATAATCACCGTCATCTGCCTGAAGATTGTTAGTAATCTCGTCCATTTTATCAAGCTGTTTACCCATTGCAGCTTTTGCTTTGCGGGCGATTTCTTGATGATTATTTTTCTTTGCCAGCTCTTTTTTGAGCTGTTCAATCTCTAAAAGCAATGTATTCCCTGCACGGCGGGCATTCTCAACAATTCGTTCTGCCTCGCGCTTTGCACGGTTAATTTCTTTTTCGCTTTGCTCTTTTGCTTTTTCAAGAGATTTTTCGGCATTTTCTTTTTGACGAAGAATCAATTCTTTTTCTTCTTCTAATTTCTGGCGGTCATCTTCAAGTGCTTTGCGGGCAGTTTCAAGGGTATCAACTGCGTCTTCAAATTTTGTATCCTCTTCTGAAATAAGAGCTTTTGCAAAATCTGTTATGCTTTCGTCAATACCGAGTCTGCCTGCGATTGCAAGAGCATTTGAGCGACCTGGCATACCAATCAACAGACGGTATGTGGGCTTTAAAGATGCCACATCAAATTCACAACAACCGTTTTCAACGCGATTGGTTTTGAGTGCGTATTCCTTAAGCTCAGAATAATGAGTTGTTGAGGCAATTTTTGCGCCCTTTTGTCGTAAATTCTCAAGAATTGCAACTGCAAGCGCTGCACCCTCAACGGGGTCTGTACCTGCGCCAAGCTCGTCTATAAGCACAAGACTACGGTCATCGGCAGTTTTTAAAATATCAACAATTGTTGTCATATGTGCAGAGAATGTAGAGAGCGACTGCTCAATGCTTTGTTCGTCACCGATATCGGCAAGCACATTGTCGAATACAGAAATTCGGCTGTTATCGGTTACAGGGAGCATAAGTCCGCACTCTGCCATAAGTGTTAAAAGACCGATGGTTTTGATTGAAACGGTTTTACCGCCCGTATTTGCACCTGTGATTACCAAAGAATCAAAATCAATACCAAGTGAAATATCAACGGGCACAACTGAACGAGGGTCAATAAGCGGATGGCGGGCTTTTTTGAGGAGAACTTCGCCGTCATTATTGAGAATCGGTCGGCTTGCTTTCATTTTATAAGCAAGATGTGCTTTTGCGAAATGCAAATCGAGTGCTACGGCAGAGTCGAAGCTGATTTTAATTGTGTCTTCAAACTCCCCTGCCATCTGCGAAAGTTCTGCTAAAATTCTTTCGATTTCTTCGATTTCTCGGCTTTCGAGAACCTTAATTTCATTATTTGCCTCAACTACGGCGGCGGGCTCTATAAACACAGTTGCACCACTGCCCGAGGTATCGTGTACCATACCCGCAACATCACCGCGGTGCTCGGCACGAACGGGCACTACAAAGCGACCGTTTCGCTGAGTTACAATGCCGTCACGAAGATATTTTGAATAGTGTGATGAATGAATCATACTATCAAGCTGTTCGCGGATTTTGTTTTCATAATGACGCTTTTTGCGGCGGATTTCTTTAAGCTCGGGTGAAGCATTATCGCTGATTTCGGTTTCGGAAAGAATTGCATTTGTAATTCTCTCTTCAAGGTATTTATTAGGATAAAGAGAATTGAACAAATCGTCAAGGGCGGTTTCCATACCCGCACATTTTTCGTGCCAGACGGTAATACCGCGGATAATTTTAAGAGTTACCGCGATTTTCAGCAACTCGCCCGCTGAAAGTGAGCCACCTGCGGCGGCACGGCTTAAGGCGTTATTAACATTTTGAAGTCCGCCAAATGACGGTGCGCCGAATTTGGCAATAAATATATAAGCCGCCTCGGTTTTATCGAGCAGCTCTAACACCTCAAAATAATCGGTCAACGGCTTAATTTCAAGTGCTTGCAGCTTTGCGTCGGCACTTGAAGCGGTATCGCTGAGCATTTTGAGAATTTTATCAAGTTCAAGTGAAATACAATGCTTATTCATAATATTTTCCTTATTGTTTAATACTGTTATAAAATTCTAAAGTTTTGAAGTTTCTTTGTAATTTAGATAATAAATACTTTTCTGTAATGTATGACAAATCGGGGATTGCGTACTCTTCCATTTTAAAGGAATAAATTTTCTCAAAATCTGAAAAAGCAATATGGCGAAGTGCTTTTACAAGACCGATATCAAGAGAAAACAGTGCTTGAGAAGAAATGCAATTTTCACAATAGAGAAGTCCGTCCTCAACATCAAAATACATAGTATTTGTTTCATATTCTCCGCAACGCTCACAAGCAATTAAATTGGGCATAAAGCCCGCAATACACATCATACGAAGCTCTGTTATTGCTTTTATCTGTTCATTGGGCATTGTACCCTTTGCAAGAAAGTGAAGCGAATTGAGAATAAGTCTTAAATACTCCTCGGCAGGCTCTTCCTCTTGCACAAGCGAAATTGCAAGCTCGCCGAAATACTGGGCGAGGGAAATTTTATCTAAATCATCGCGGAGTCCGAAAAAGGTTTCAAGGGGCTCGGCTTCGTCAATTATGTAGCTATCCTTACTTTTATATAAGGATAATTTTGAATAACAGAACATTCCCGTCCCGCTGTTTTTGCGGTTTTTAAAGGATTTTGCACCGCGGACAAAAGCGCGTACAAGCCCGTTATGGCGTGTAAGCACCGTAACAAGCTTGTCTTTTTCACCGATATTCTGTTCTTTGAGTATCAGACCGTCCGTATTCGTCCTCATCGTACAAATCCTCGTCGTAATTGGGCTTTTTATTCTGTAAGGATTTTTTATACATTAAATAATCCTCTACACTGCCGCTTTGTGTAAATCTGCTCCAGATTGCCATTTTATCCATACAAATTACCGCCTTTGAATGAGTATTGCATTAATAATTTGTGTGGATTGATTTTAAATATGAGTGGTAAAAATAAAGTGAATTGGTAAATTAATCTAAGCCAAAATTGTGAATAAGTCCTTCGCGATTGCGCCAACCCTCTTTAACCTTTACCCAGCATTGAAGATTAATTTTGCAACCGAAAAAGTTTTCCATATCCTGACGGGCATAGGTTGAAATCTTTTTAAGCATAGCCCCGCCCTTGCCGATTATAATACCCTTATGGCTCTCGCGCTCACAAAAGATTGTGGCTTCAACATCCATAATTCCGTCACTGCGCTCACGCATTTTTTCAATGCTGACTGCTGTACCGTGTGGGATTTCTTTATCTAAAAGTCTTAACATTTTTTCACGGATAATCTCGCCTGCCAATACTCTTTCGGGCTGGTCGGTGAGAGTGTCATCCGGGAAGAAATGCTCTGACTCAAAACTAAGCTTTTTAAGTTCTTCTAAAAGTTCTTTTATTCCGCTACCGTTTTGTGCAGATACAGGAACAATGGCATCAAAATCATAATGCTCGGTCATTTCGGCGATACGCGAAATAAGATTTTCTTTTTCTTTTACTGTATCAATTTTATTGATTGCAAGAATTGCAGGATTTTTTCCCTTTTTGATTTTTTCAATGAGCTCAAGCTCGGCGGGGTTTAATTCGCCCTCGGGCTCAACTACTAGAAGACAAGCGTCAACGCCCTCAATACTGTCGCTTACTGCCTTGACCATTTTTTCGCCAAGCTTTGTGCGGGGCTTATGGAAACCCGGTGTATCGGTAAACACAAGCTGAACATTATCGTCAGTTGTAAGCACACCCATAATACGAGTGCGTGTAGTTTGCGGCTTTGAAGATACAATGGCAATTTTTGTACCTAAAAGTTTGTTAAGTATTGAGGATTTGCCCACATTGGCTTTACCTACAATTGCTATAAATGCGGTTTTGGGAGTATTCATTAGTTACCCTTTCTTTTTTGGAAATCCTTTAAAAATAAATATACTGAAAATTACTACTGAAATTGCGAATAAAACTATTGCAACGGGATTTGCAATAAAATATCCGAAAAGTTCTTCGAACGCTTCGGGCTGATACATAATTGCAATACCGCAAAGCACCGAAAATATTGTAAACACAAGCACAGCGCCCGCAGCACAATCCTTTGCAATTTTGCCGTTTTCGGTATGCTCACTTCCGTACAAATCAACGGCACGCTCAATTGCGGTGTTTATAAGCTCACCGCCGATTACAAGTCCGTTTGCAAGAAAAACAACTGCAAGCTGTGTGCCCGAGATTTCAAAGAAGTCAAAGGCAAAGAGGAAAAAATACATATAAATCATACAAACGGTATGTATTCTCATATTGCGCTCTTTTGTGAGTGCTGTAAAAATGCCACGAAAGGCATAGCCGAAGCTTTTAATTAAGCTTTTCATAAATTATTCCTCGTCAAAGTAATAACTGCCGTTACGCTTGAGTCCTACGCGAGTGAGTACAGCTTCTTCTTTTTCGCGCATTTGAACGGCTTCGAGTCCGCCGTTTACATGGTCATATCCGAGAAGATGAAGAAGTGAATGAACTGTTAAAAATCCGATTTCGCGCTGAAGAGTATGACCGTATTTTTCGGCTTGGTCATATGCGTGCTCAATTGAGATTATGATATCACCTAAAACAAGTGCACCTGTGTCAAGATTTGTATCATATTCGCCGTTTTCACCCATTGGGAATGAGAGCACATCTGTACTTTTGTCAATTTTACGATGCTTTAAATTTAATTCGTGAATTGTTTCGTCATCAACAAAGGTTACGCTGATTTCTGCCGGTTCTTCAAAGCCCTCGTTGGCAAGAACTGCCTTACAGCAACGGCGCACAAGCATTCGCACACCTGTAGGAATTTTCATAACATTCTGCTGATTGTCAATAATTACTCGGAGTTTCTCGTTCATTTCTTTTGCCTCATTTCTTGCTTTTCATAAGCCTTGATTATATCCTGAACAAGACGGTGTCTAACCACATCTTTTTCTGTGAATACATTTATTGCAATATCGTCAATCCCTTTGAGAATTCGCATTGCTTCAACCAAGCCCGATTTTTTACCGTCGGGCAAGTCAATCTGTGTTACATCACCCGTAACTACGATTTTTGAATTAAAGCCTAATCGGGTCAAAAACATTTTCATCTGCTCGCGGGTGGTATTCTGCGCTTCGTCGAGAATGATAAAGCTATCATCAAGTGTACGGCCACGCATATAAGCCAATGGTGCTACCTCGATGCTTCCCCTCTCTTGATAACGCTGAAAGCTCTCAGCACCCAGCATATCAAAAAGTGCATCATAAAGCGGGCGAAGATAAGGGTCAACCTTTTGTTGCAAATCACCCGGTAGAAATCCTAATTTTTCGCCGGCTTCAACTGCGGGGCGGGTTAAAATAATTCTGTTAACCTCTTTTGCACGGAAGGCATTTACTGCCATTGCAACGGCGAGATAAGTTTTACCTGTACCCGCAGGACCTGCGCCAAGGGTTATTGTATTATTTTTGATTGCTTCAAGGTATTTTTTCTGACCTAAAGTTTTGGGCTTAATCGGTTTACCCTTTGCGGTAATACAGACACAATCACCCGTCATTTCGGAAAGCTTGTCCTCATTGCCCTCATTAACGAGAGAGAGCACATAGCGGATATTCTGCTCTGACAAGGCTTCGCCACGATTTATAAGCATTAAAAGACCGTTAATTGCTCGGGTAGCCTTTGACACATTTTCTGCGTCACCGCTTATTTTAAGCTCTGAACCACGGCTGACAATTTTAACATTGTACTGTGACTCAATAAGCCTTATATTTTCATCAAAACTGCCGAACAAGCTCACAGTTTGTTCCATTCTGTCGACATTAATTATTTGTTCATACATATTTTTCTACTATCCCATTTTGATAAAATTAGTAAAATTTAACATATTATATCACAATTTTTATGCAATGTCATTAGTTTTTTCAACATAAATTTCCTGTAAAGTGCCAATTTCCTGCTCACATTCTGCATAAAATTCGTAATTTTTCCCAAATTCGCCCGTTTTCTCTGTCAAAGTTGAGTTTGAAATATGACTTATTTCGAGCAAATTCTTTGTATATAAAGCGTTGCTGAATAGCGAAAGCTTATTTTGCAATGCTTCTTCGGGCGTGAATTTTTCCTGACCAAATTCTGCGCCGTACTCTGTTATTATTCCCAACGGCAACAGCATTTCATCATTTTTGAGAAAAGATTTATGCTCGGCGAAGTATTCTTCGGGGACTTGTGTTCCCAAAGGAATGGCTAAACCGAAAAAGAAAAGTTTTTTTCGGGTTTTCTCGGTTACTTGGCAATACAGAGAAAAATCAGTATAAGAAAATGCTTTATTCTTTTTTACAAGTGCTTTAACATAGCCGTCACCGTGGATTACTTCTTCGCTACCGTCGGGGTGAGTAATAAGCCCGCTAATAAGTAAATCTCCTTTGAGCACCGCCGAGCCCGGTTTAACCTCTTCAATGCCGTTAAGCACATCAATTGAGAGAATTACTCCGTCTTCGCTTGCAATAAGATTTGTAGGCGTTTCGCTGTCATAAATTTCAGGAGCATCTGTTTTTTCACGAACTTCAATTACCATTACAGAGCCTTTTAAATTCACCGACGCCCAAGAAAGCTTTTCAATTTCGCTCATAGCATTTTGGGCGGCAAGCTCGGTATCGATTGACGAGATTTTTGAGCCGACAGACACTCCGTATTTTTCAAAGGTATCGAGGATATAATCATCATCAAGAGTGATATTACCCACAAGACTTACACTCCAGACAAATTGCGAAAGTATGGTAATAATCATAATTGACAAGGCAAAGCCGAGAAAAAGCCCTGTGCGAGCTTTATTGCGTTTTATGAAAAACAACAGTCCTTTTTTCTCAACCACGCAAAGTCTCATACCCGATTTGCGTGCGGCATGACGGATATTCAAATAGCCTTCAATTGTGGTGCTTGCAGTAATATTACCGTTTATATTTCTTATATTCCACAATGGAATTTCGTCTTTTGTACAAAGATTAATAAACCTGTCGGCAAATCCACCCCAAGCCCTAAAATTTATGTAACCAAATAAATATCTTATGAATTCAATAATTATCATATTTCACCTATGAAACAAAAGTTATTTCTGCTATTTTTCCGCTGATAACCGCCACGCTACCGTCAAAGGACTTAATAATCAGTTCATCACCCACAACTGACAGCACATACTCCCCCGTATTAAGTTTAATTAGATTTTCACCGTATTCCACAATTCCTTTTGTGCCGTCAACAATGATTTCGCGATTGCCAAGCATTTCAATTTTTGGCTCGTTATTTAGAGCCTCAGGCAATGGAATTCGCGGTTTTACATTCATATTTTTCTTTTTTCTTGGCATAAAAGCACACACCCGCCTTACATAAAATTATATGACCGAGTAATAAAATAATTCATTTTCTACTTTACAAAATAATATTATTTTAAGGGATGTGAATTTATGGCAACAATTAAACTCGGTCAAAACATTTTGCCGATTACGGCGGTAATTATAAGTATGATTTGTATATTCAAGATGCCTGACGCTGTAACACAAGGGGTTACAGATGGCTTGAAAATCTGCTTCAATGTGATTTTACCGTCACTTTTTCCGTTTATGGTACTATCTGCATACATAGTAAAATCAGAGGCATTGAGCTTTTTTTATAAGTTATTCTATCCTTTGACGAGATTTGTTTTGCATCAGCCCTTATGCACCGTGCCCGTTGTGATAATGGGGCTTGTTGGCGGATTCCCCGTAGGTGCAAAAATGACATTTTTGCTTCTTGAAAAAGGACAAATCACAAAAAATCAAGCTCAACGGCTTTGTATGTTCTGTGTTAACGGAGGTCCTGCTTTTGTTATAACTGCGGTAGGTGTCAATATGCTGGCAAGCAGTAAGGCGGGAATAATTATTTTTGCTTCGCTTTGTATTTCTTCGCTTATTTTAGGTTTTGCGACCTCATTTTTTGATGATAAAAAAGCTCTTAAAATTAGCATTGAGAATTCTGCGCAAAGTCCGCTTATGGCATTATCGGCATCGGTCACAGACGGAGTACAGAGTATTTTGGGAATATGCGCGTGGGTGGTGCTTTTCAGCGGGATTACGGAGTGTATTAAATCCGCAAGGATAAGTGACGAGGCTTATATGAGTTTAGTTTCTGTGCTTGAAGTTACAAAGGGGTGCACGCTGATTACGGGAAAGATGGGACTACCCGTATTGGCGGCGGCAATAGGCTTTGGCGGATTTTGTGTACATTGTCAAATCTATACATACATTAAGGCGTCGGGGTTAAAATATAGCCATTTTTTCGTAGGCAGAGTTTTATGCGCCTCACTTTCTGCGGTGATTTGCCATCTTTTGCTTTTAATTTTTCCTGTGGATATTACAACGGCGGTGATGAATACCGATATAACCGCCTCTGCATTTTCGGTTTCGTTGCCTGCATTTATTGCTTTAACAATTATGTGTATCGTTATGATTTTTGATATTGATAGTAAGAAGAAAATATGTTAGAATGAATTTAAACAGATTATATTACTGTGTAGGGGACGATGCCAACATCGTCCCGAAATATATAAAACTGGGTATCGAATAACCCCTCAGTCAACTTCGTTGACAGCTCCCCTTTCAGGGGAGCCGAGATATCGAACCCTACGAAATACGGTGATGCTATGAAAAAACTACTGAATAAAAAAGAAATATCCCCCTCCTGCTCATACTGTGAATTCGGCAAGTGCTCTCCCGACGGTGAGACGGTGCTTTGCAAGAAAAAGGGAATTGTTGAAAAGGATTTTGCCTGCAGAAAATTCTCTTATGATGTCTTAAAGCGTCAGCCAAGGCGACCTTTACCCTTGCAGAAATACAACAAAGAAGATTTTTTATTATAATACATAAAAAACGCCCGTAGAAGATTAGTTCTTTTACGGGCATTTTTGTATAATATGATACTTTTGATATATATTGAAAATAAAATATTTCTTTTTATGGAATAAAATGCTTTTTTCATATTCTATAATAAATATAGAAATTATTTGGAGGTGTTTCCAATGTATAACAATAAATTTTCCAAGCGTTTAGCAGAGCTTCGTCAAGAAAAAGGTGTTTCTGCCCGTGATATGAGTTTATCTTTGGGACAGAGCGAAAGCTATATCAATAAAATTGAGAATAATTACGCAATGCCCTCAATGTCAGGGTTTTTCTACATTTGCGAATATCTTAATATAAGCCCAAAAGATTTCTTTAATGAAGAGGATAAATACCCTCTTTATACTAAAGAATTAGTTGAGAGCACAAAAAGACTCAATGATAAACAAATGAAGGCATTGATTGAATTTGTTAAGACTCTTTAAAATTTAATAGTATGTAAAAACTGCGAAGTCAAAAGACCTCGCAGTTTTTTTATTTATTCAATTATAAGCGGAATATCGAATGAGCCACTTATTTCTTCTCCGTCTTCGCCTACCGCGAATTCATAAAAAGCATCGACAGTATATGTGCCTTTATCAAATCCGCCGATATTTTTATAATCAGCCTCACCAGTCCATTCAAAAGTCAGCGTTTCACCGGGGGCAATTTCGGTACTTGTCAATACAGAAGCTTGTGATGACGATATATAATCAGCACCGTCTTGAGTTTTTAAGCCGTGCATACCTATTGCGAACATAGGCACAGCGTGATAAAGCGTCACTTTTTCGGTTCCCGAATATTTAATTTCGCCGACGAAATTGAAAAGCTTATCTTCTGAAAGCTCGGATTTTTTATAAACGGTATCTTCGACCTCTAATATGATTTCAAAATCGCCACAGGTGTGACGATAAGAACAGGGAATTGTTTTATCGGCAGTACAGCCTGCGAAAATGAGAACAAAGAAAACTACGGACAGCAGAATTGCTATGTACTTTTTCATAATAAAATCCCCTTTTTTCTTTATTGTAGCATGAAAAAACGGCGGAAGCAAGCCTCCGCCGAAGATTATTATAATTTAATTACTTTCTGCTTTTGAAGAGGTCAAGGATGTCGCCCATATCTTCGTCTGCGCCGAAGTTGCTGTTTGAGCTGATGTCATCCATTGATGAATTGTAAGTAGGCTTTTTAGCCATACCATTCTTATCAAGGCCAAAGCCTGTTGCGATAACAGTAACATACATTTCGTCGTCGAGCTTTTCGTCGAAAGCAACACCGAAGATGATGTTTGCATCGTCATCAGCCTGTGAACGAATGATACCTGCTGCTGTGTCAACATCTTCAAGAGTGATGTCGGGAGATGCTGTGATGCTGATAATAACACCTTTAGCACCTGCGATTGTTGTTTCAAGAAGGGGACTTGAAATAGCATCGTTAGCTGCAGCCTCTGCCTTATCTTTACCGCTTGCGTGGCCGATACCCATATGAGCGTGGCCTGCATCCTTCATAACTGAAGTAACATCGGCGAAGTCAAGGTTGATGAATGCGGGCATTGTGATAAGGTCTGTAACTGAGTTTACGCCCTGACGAAGAACATCGTCAGCAATGCCGAATGCGTTAGCAAAAGTAATTCTCTGCTCTGAAACATATTTAAGTCTTTCGTTAGGAATAACGATAAGAGAGTCAACATGCTGTGCAAGTTCTGCGATACCAGCCTCAGCCTGCTTCATTCTGTGGTTACCTTCAAAACCGAAAGGCTTTGTAACGATACCAACTGTAAGGATACCCTTTTCTTTAGCGATTTCAGCGATGATGGGTGCAGCACCTGTACCTGTTCCGCCGCCCATACCTGCTGTTACGAATACCATCTGTGTGCCTGAAAGAGCTTCGATGATAGCGTCACGGCTCTCTTCAGCTGACTTCTGACCAACCTCGGGCTTTGCACCTGCGCCACGGCCAGCAGTTACCTTTTCACCAATCTGAATTTTTGAATCTGCAAGTGAACGAGCAAGAGCCTGCTTATCTGTATTAATAGCGATAAGCTCTACTCCGCCGATACCGGCCTTAGCCATACGGTCAACAGCGTTTCCGCCGCCACCGCCAACGCCGATAACTTTGATATTTGCGATGTCCTGATACTGATTATCAATTTCGAATGCCATTTTAAACATCCTCCTATGTATAGAAAATTTCACACCTATGCATTATAGTTATAGGTTATTTTAACATTATTAAAAAATAATTGCAATATATATTGTATATATTTTTTGCAAAAATTTTAATTTTTTACAACTTTTTAATAGTTTTTTAATGATTTATGCCGCGGTTTGCTCTTTTGAAGTATTCTCTTCACTATTTTCGCCCTCGTTAGCATCATTTTCACTACTCGGTTCTTCTGTTGACGCCTCGGTGGTTGAGGTTTCTTCAGACCAATATCCCTTGCCCTCAACGGTAAGATTTATAGTGCCTTTATAATACTCATTTTCTTCATTTTGCGTTTCGATTGCAGATTTGCCGAGCGCCAATTTTTTATAAGTATTATCCTTATCGGTTTCACCAAGCTCAAGAGTTATTCTGCCCTGATACACAAGTTTTATGTTATATATATCGGACAAATCTATTGAAGTGATATTCTCAAGATTGCACTCCTCACAAGCGTTGCTTACGAGCACAAGCTTTTCAAATACTTTTTCGTTTGCGGGGACTATATCTGTGCCGATTTCAGCAGATGTGATTTCGCCCATATTAAGAAGCGTTATATTTTCTCCGATGAATTCAAGTCCGCTTTCAAGCACCTTACCGCTGATGTTAAGCAAGGTATAATAGCCATCTTGAATTATTGCATATTTAGCCTCGGTTTTTGTGATTATAAGCTCAAGCCCTGACGGCAGATGACGCTTGATTTTAACAGAGTCAACATAAGGAAGTTCTGTTGAAACCTTTTCATTTATTTCATCCTTTGAAATAAATATAAGATTATCTCCCGTTACAACTCCGCTTGAAGCAATAACATCTTCTGCAGAATAAACCGCGTCACCCGAAACGGTGATTTCGTTTATATTAAAGAACATTGTAAGCACTAAAATTACGCCGATAACAAGGAATAAAAAGAAAATAATTGAACGGGTAATCAGTTTTTTGCGTTTATTCTTTTTTCTGCGCTGAGTGGTACGGTTCATTATGCGCTCGTCACCCGACATATTTCGGTCAATCGGTCTGCGGTTGGGTTGTTGTCTGCCCGTACTGTTGGTTTGTTTCATCTGCCTTCATCCTTTTAATGTCTGCTCCCAAAAACCGCAAAATTTCTTCAGGGTTTTCGTAGCCACGGTCTATATGATGTAACTGAGTTATTTCGGTTGTACCCTCGGCACTAAGTCCTGCCAGCATCATTGCCGAGCCACCGCGTAAATCGGTGGATTTTACATTTGCGCCGTGAAGCTTTCGCACACCTTCGATTACTGCCATTCTACCCTCGACGCTGATTTTTGCGCCGAAGCGGATAAGCTCGCCGATATGCTTAAAACGGCTTTCAAAAATATTTTCTATTATAACGCTTGTGCCCTCTGCAATAGTTGTCAGCGCCATAATCTGCGCCTGCACATCTGTGGGAAATCCCGGATAAGGCATTGTGCGTATCATACGAATTCTGTGAAGCTTTGGCGGTGCAATAAGCGAAACCTTTCGGCAATTCACCGTCACATCGCACCCTGCCTCGCGAAGCGGTTGAATTGTTGGCCCGATATGAGCGGGGATAATATCTTTTAAACAGATTTTTCCGTTTGTCATTGCCGCCGCAATCATATAGGTTGAAGCGACAATTCGGTCGGGGATAACTGTATGCTCGGTTGAATTTAATCGGCTTACACCCTCAATAGTTACGGTGCTGTCCCCCGCCCCGTGAATTCGCGCACCGCAACGATTTAAGAAATCTGCCAAGTCGCTGATTTCGGGCTCGCGGGCTGCGTTGGTGATAATTGTTGTGCCTTTTGCGAGAACTGCCGCAAGAATAATATTCTCCGTAGCGCCCACGCTTGGGAATGAGAGAGTTATGCGTGTGCCGTGAAGTCCGTTTTCTTCTGCGGAACAGACTATATAACCATTTTCGGTTGTGACTGTTGCGCCGAATTGCTCCATTGAGGAAAGATGCAAATCAATAGGACGAAGCCCTATTTCACACCCACCGGGAGTGGACAAAACCGCTTTACCCATTCTACCAAGAATTCCGCCCAAAAATACGATTGATGAACGCATTTCCCGCATTAAATCGTCGGGGACATGGGTTTGGTTTACCCCCGTTGAATCAACGGTTATTGTATTGCCCTCACGGGTTACAACGCAACCGAGATATTCTAAAATTTTGATTGTTGCATCCACATCAGAAAGTCTTGGACAATTATGTATGACGGAAATTCCGTTTACTAAAAGTGTTGCTACAAGTATTGGCAGTACGCTGTTTTTAGCACCCTGAACCGTGATTTCGCCGTTCAGCCTTTTACCGCCGTTGATTACTATTTTATCCAATTTTCACACGCCCTTACAGTATAAACTAAATACGCTTGCGTCATATACTATGCAGTTTGTATGAAAAATGTTATTTGATTATGTTGCCAAATCTGTAATTATGTTGCAGATTTCTAAAAGAGCATTGAGCTTTGCATTTTTGCTTGCATTGAGTGAAATTTTGTGAAGCTTTTCGGGGTTGTTTTTAAGCTCAAGCACTGTATTTGCGAGGATTTCGCTATCGAGATTTTTTTCTTCAATAAGAATTGCGCCATCATTCTCTGCAAGTGTCATCGCATTGTGGAACTGATGATTTTCTGCCACATTGGGTGACGGAATGAGAATTGAGGGCTTTGCGAGCGCTTGAATTTCAGATATTGAGCTTGCCCCTGCGCGACTTATTACCAAATCGCAGGCGGGTAAACAAATATCCATATTATCTATATACTCGCGAATTTCGATATTGGTGCCCTTGCCAAAGCTTACACCCTTTTCGGTGAGCTTGCCACCCACCCAAGTTCCGTATTTGCCGGTTGCGTGCAAAAAGCAGATATTTTTTTCGTCTTTTAATTTCTCAATCATTTGAACAACTGCGTTATTAATTGCGTCTGCGCCGAGAGAACCACCCATTGAAAGAACGAGCATATCGCTGCCTTTAAGACCTAAAGCTGCGCGTGCGAAATCGCGGTCAGTTTTAACAATTTCGCGACGAACGGGAAGTCCTGTTACTACAGGAGGAAACTTACAACTCATATGTTTTTCGGCGGCGGCTGAAGTAAGCATTACCTTATCAACAAGCTTTGCGAGAGCTTTGTTTGCCACGCCGGGAAAAGCGTTTTGCTCGTGAATTGCGGTTTTAATACCCATTTTTACGGCTGTACGCAAAACGGGGCCCGTAACATAACCGCCGAAGCCCACTACAACATCGGGGTTGAATTCTTTTATAATCTCTTTAGCCCTTGATGATGCTTTTAAAGTAAGAGTTACGGTTTTTATATTTTCAACTATGCCTTTAAACGAAAGATTTCGCGAAAAGCCGTTCATTTCTACTGTTTTAATATTAAATCCTGCTTTGGGGACAATCTGTGTTTCCATTCTGCCCTCTGTACCTACAAAAAGGATTTCTGCATTTGGATTTAATCGTTTTATTTCTTTAGCGACGGCAACCGCGGGGTTGATATGACCGCCCGTGCCACCTGCCACAAACATAATTCTCATAAATTATTACTCCTTTTTTCTTGCACTGCGCGAAACGGACAATATCATACCCATTTCACAAAGAAGAATAATCAATGAAGTACCACCTGCCGAGAAGAACGGCAATGAAATACCTGTATTGGGGAGAAAATCGGTAACAACGCCGATGTTAAGTGCCACCTGAATACCAACCTGAAATGCGATACCCATACAAAGAAGCGCGCTGAAACGGTCTTTTGCCATAAGTCCGATTTTTATTCCGCGATAAATGAGAAGCGCGAAAAGAATAATAATAGCAACTGCACCCACAAAGCCTAATTCTTCGCAAACGATTGAAAAAATAAAGTCGTTCTGTGGCTCTGAAACATAGAGGTGCTTTTGCTTTGACTGACCGAGTCCGGTACCCAAAAATCCGCCCGAACCGATAGCATAAAGTGAATTGTTCGTCTGCCAGCGGGCACCCATTGGGTCATAGTCTTTATCAAGCCAAGCGACAATTCGCTCGCCTGCGTATTCTTTAAGAATGTCGGGGTTTGCAATAAGAACAACAACACCTATAACAATTACAATACCTGCGGCAATAAACCACTTGCCTTTAACTTCGCCAAGGAAGAGCATTACTATGCCGATTGCTAAAATCAACAATGTGCCCGAAACATGATTTTCAAGATAAACAAGACCTGCAAAAAGAAGAATTATGCAACCATAGAAAATAAGTGAAGTAAATGACTTATAAACTGTGAGTTTGCCGTTAGTCATTCTCAAAATCATTTCATTGGGAACCTTACCTGTTACACCCTTATAATTGCGTTCAAGAAGGTATGCAAGAATTAAGATTAAGCCGATTTTTGCAATTTCTGAAGGTTGGAATGTAACGAAACCTAAGTCAATCCATCGTTTAAACCCAGGTTTGTATTCAGGTAATACAAGCACTAATCCCAACAACGCTATTGATACAAAAAAGCCGATTATTGCAACGAGGCGGAAGTATTCATATCTTATGCGAGAAATGATATACATCAGCACCAAGCCGATAAGTGCAAAAATAAGCTGATTTGTAAAAATTTCTGTACTACCGTTACGGAAGTAATAGCTATAAGTATAGCTGGCGGAAAACAACATTATAAGACCTATTGTTACGATTGTTATGAGCAAAAGGAAAAACGGTATATCCATTGAGCCCGATGCAAAAAACAATGATAATGGGGATTTTTTCTTTTTAGTTGCCATTTTCTCACCGCCTATGAGTTTAATTTAATAAGTTTTATTTGTTGATTATGCCGTAATAATAAAGTGCCAAGCCGATTACACAGCCGATAATATTTACAAGTGAAAAGATTGTTACAATTTTACGCTCTTTCCATCCGCACATTTCAAAGTGATGGTGAATGGGAGCCATTTTGAAAATTCGCTTGCCGTGTGTAATTTTAAAGTAACCAATCTGAAGAACATCCGAAAGTGCTTCGATTACATAGATAATACCGAAGAATACGAGAATAATTGGGCAGTCAATTGCATAAGCAAGAGCCACAACCATACCGCCCAAGAACATTGAGCCTGTGTCACCCATCATAACCTTTGAGGGATAATAGTTCCAGATAAGATAACCAAGCACACCACCTGCAAGTGCCGCTGCGAGAACGCTGATACCGAGGAACTTTGTCATTAAAGCAGCAATACAAAATGCGATTGCGGCTGTTGAGGTAACAGAAGCACAAAGTCCGTCAACACCGTCGGTAAAGTTAACGGCATTTACTGCACCATAGATTACGGCAACACCGAAAATCCAGAAGAACCATTTAAGGTCAACTGTGCCAACGAATGGAATTTTCATAAATGTAAGCCCGTTTAAATGAAGCACAGTAAGATATGCAATAATCATTATAATCTGCGGAATAGTTTTTTGAATTTCGGTAAGACCGAGGTTGCGTTTTTTAACAACCTTGATATAGTCATCGGCAAAGCCAATTAATGCAAATCCAAGTGAAAGAAGAACACCTGCAACAAGCTTAACCTTTAACTGATTTGGCAAAATATAATCTCCGCCGAAAAGGTTGCCACCTAAAATATGGTCGGTTACAAGCACAACGATAACTGAAACGACTGTGCTGACAATAAACATAATACCGCCCATTACGGGTGTGCCCTGCTTTGACTTATGCCAAGCGGGACCGATGTCGAGTATAGTTTGACCGAATTTGAGCTTTCTAAGCCAAGGAATAAGCACAAAGCCCAATAAAAATGCTATTAAGAAGCTTAATACTGCCGCAAAGGCTAATGCTACATAGATGTTCATAAATCATTCTCCTTCTTGAATTTTATACATTCCACTGTTTATATAAATCTTCAAAAATTTCTTCTAATTTCATACCTCGGCTTGCCTTGAAAAGCACGGTGTCGCCGAGTTTTAATTCGTTTGCGAGGGCTTTTGTAAGCTCTGCTTTATCGGTAAAGCTGAAAACTGCATAAAGTCCTGCATTTTTTGCACTGTCTGCCATAAATTCAGACTCTTTGCCATAGGTGAAAAGAATATCGATTTTACACTCGGCGGCATATTCGCCCACATTTCGATGTGCGGTTTCAGAATAAGAGCCAAGCTCGAGCATATCGCCCAAAACTGCAATTTTTCTGCCCTTTGCGATTTTACAGAGTGAATTTAGTCCTGCTTTTTGGGAATCGGGGCTTGCGTTATAACAATCTTCAATAACTGTTATTCCGTTTGCATCTTTAATTCGTTGACGCATACCCGACGGCTCGTAATTCTCAAGACCTTTTGCAATGATTTGGGGGCTTATGCCATATTCAATACCCACCGCAAAGGCGGCAAGGGCATCATAAACATTGTGAATTCCTACAGTTGGAATTGTGATTTTTTGCTTTAACTCCCCTTTTACTGCGGTGAACTGTGTTGAAAGACCTATTTCTTTGATATCTTCGGCTAAAATATCACAGCTTTTGTTTTCGATACCGAAGAAAACTACTTTATAATCGTCATTTTTAACTGTTGAGAGCTTATCGTTATCACCGTTGAGGAATAACGGTGAGCCTTTTTCAAGTCCGTCAAGAATTTCAAGCTTTGCTTTTAATATTCCGTCACGAGAGCCTAAATTTTCGATATGGGAAACACCCACATTGGTGATGATTGCACAATCTGGTTTACAAGATTTTGAAAGTGCTGAAATCTGCCCTGCATTGTCCATTCCCATTTCGATTACTGCCGAGCCGTAGCTTTCGTCAAGGCGGAAAAGTGTTCTCGGCATACCGATTTCATTATTCAAATTGCCCTCTGTTTTGAGGGTTTTATTTTTTTGACTTAATACGCAGGCGGTCATTTCTTTTGTTGTGGTTTTGCCCACACTACCTGTAAGACCGACAACCAACAAATTTGACATAGACTGACGATAATATGATGCAAAATCTAAAAAAGCCTGCTTTGTATCTTCCACTAAAATTACGGGTGCTGAACACTCAACCTTTTTGTGCGAAACTATTGCGCCCACGCCTTTTTCAGCCACATCATTTATAAAATCGTGACCGTCAAAGCGTTCGCCCTTTATTGCGAAAAATAAAGTATTCTCTTGGACATCACGGCTGTCAATTGAAACGCGGTTTATTAAGTTTTCAGAGTGAACATCTGCGTTTAATGCTTTTGCGATTTCGCTTACCCGTAAATTCATAAATACTCCTAATTTTTATTAAAATAATCCTTTACGATTTCTCGTTCGTCAAAGGGGATTTTTTCTGTTCCTATAATCTGATAGGTTTCGTGCCCTTTACCTGCAAGGAGCACAGTATCACCTTTTTTAGCCTTACTGAGTGCAAATTCAATTGCCTGACGGCGATTTTCGATTACAGCAATACGCGCCTTGCTTTTTTCCATTCCGCAGAGAATATCATTGATTATAAGCAAGGGATTTTCTGTACGCGGATTATCGCTTGTAACTACTGCGATATCCGAATACTGCCCTGCAATCTCGCCCATTTCGGCTCGTTTTGTGCGGTCACGGTCACCACCGCAACCAAAAACGGTTATTACCCTGCCCCTTGTAATTTCACGAACGCAGTTTAGTATATTCAAAAGTCCGTCGGGGGTATGGGCATAATCTATCATCACACGAAAGCTTCGGGGAACTTCTACCAGCTCTGCCCTACCCTTTACTGTGGTGATATTGGGAAGTGCTTTGGTGATGTCATCTATTGAATGTCCGAGCCCCAGCAATATAGACGAAGCACAAAGAGAATTATAAACTGTAAATCTGCCGGGGATTCGGACATTAATTTTTCCAATGCAATCAAGCCCTACAAATAGGTAATTCACACCATTTTTGTCATAAACAATATTTTTCGCAGTGTAATCTGCACTATTGCTCATTGCAGAATAGGTTTTCACGGGACATCTTATGCTTTTAAGTGAATTTTGTGAATTCTCATCATCAATATTGATACAAGCAAAATCTGACTGCTCAAAAAGGCTGAGCTTTGCATTTATGTAATTCTCCATATTGATATGATAATCAAGATGGTCGCCCGTTATATTTGTAAGTGCCGAGGCAGAAAAGCGAAGTCCGTAAACTCTTTGCTGTGAGAGGGCTTGAGAGGAAACCTCCATAGCCACATATTCGCAAGCATTATCTGCCATTTGTTTTAAAAGTCGGTGCAATTCCATGGGCTCGGGAGTTGTGAGTGTTGAGTCAACACCACCCTCACCCGAAGAGTTTTCTACGGTACCGATTATACCGCATTTATGCCCCATAGCTTCTAAAATCTGTTTTATAAAAAATGTTGTTGAGGTTTTACCGTTTGTGCCCGTAACACCGATAAGTTTTAACTTTTTTGCGGGATTACTATAAAAGTTTGCGGCAATTTGTGCCAACGCCTTTCGGGAATCTGCAACGATAATTTGCTTATCAATTTGCAAATCACGGCTTGTAACAACTGCAACCGCACCGTTTTGCAATGCCTTTTGTGCAAGTGAATGGCCGTCGCAACGGTTACCGTCGATACACACAAACAATGTATTTTTTGAAATTTCCGTATCCTTATCTGTCACTCTTTCGATTTCCACAAGTCGGATCGTAGCCATGTCGTTCTGTG
>JAZNYY010000028.1:0-20409 GCA_045594645.1 Candidatus Fimenecus sp. | reverse complement strand
AAGGCTACATTTTCATAAAAATTTTTATAAAAATCTCGCCTTTATTATATAATTCTGTTATAATTAGTAATACATTATATATCAGGAGCAACAATTATGGAATTATTTTTTGATATTGCAAAATATATTCTTATGGCTTTTCTTGCAATTGCCATGATTGTGCTTGGTGTTTATTTCGGTAAATTATCAAAAGCTATCAAAGAAGCCAACAGCGAAGAAAACGACGAAATCAAATCGCTGGAAAGCAAAATTGATTACATAAACAAAAATATGGGTGACGAATTTCACCGTATCCGTGTTGAAAATCAGAATTCTAACAAAGAAATCCGTGAAGATGTCAAAAAGAGCCTTGATGATATGTCAAATCGTATTGATAATATGAACAAGGGTAATTTTGAGCACCGCGAAAAGATGAGCGAAATGCTTGTGTCAATGGGTGAAAAGAATGCCCAACAGAGTGAAAAACAGAATAAAGTTCTTGAAAGCTCAATTGAGAAAATGCAAAAATCAAACGAAGAAAAGCTTGAGCAAATGCGAGTTACCGTTGATGAAAAGCTCACCGCGACACTCACAACAAGACTTAATTCTTCATTTAAGACAGTTTCTGACCAGCTTGAAAACTTATATAAATCTCTTGGCGAAATGCAGAAGCTTTCAACAGGAGTTACCGAGAATGTTACCGCACTCAACCGCGTGCTTACCAATGTTAAGGCTCGCGGTACTTGGGCAGAGGTGCAGTTAGAGGGAATTCTTAATCAGACCATCCCCAATATGTTTGAAAAGAATGTGGCAACCGTGCCCGGCTCAAATGACAGAGTTGAATTTGCAATCCGTATTCCGTCAAGTGAAAAAGGCGAAAAGGATATTTTACTTCCCGTTGACTCAAAATTTCCTATGGAAGATTATGTACGACTTTGCGATGCCGCCGACCGTGCAGATGCAGAAGCAGTAAAAATTGCCCGCAAAGAGCTTGAAAACCGTGTTCTCGGCGAGGCAAAAGCAATTGCCAAATACATTAATGTACCCAACACAACACCATTTGCGATTATGTACCTTGCAACCGAGGGGCTTTACGCTGAAATTGCATCGTCAAGAACGGGCTTGCCCGAAAAATTGCAGAATGACTATAATATCATGATTGCAGGCCCCACAACCGTTACAGCACTTCTCAATTCGCTTTCAATGGGCTTTAAAACCGTTGCAATCAACGAAAAAGCAAACGAAGTTCGTCAGCTTTTGGGCGCGGCAAAAGTGCAGTATGAAAAATTCGGTGATTTGCTTGCAAAGGCAAAGAAAAAGGTTGATGAGGCGGGCAAAACATTGGAAGATGCCGAGCGTAAAAACCTTTACATTCGCAGAAAACTTAAAAATGTTGAAGAAATTGATGCCCCCGTCGCTGACAAGCTTCTTTTTGACGGACTTGTTGATGATGCTGACGAAGAATAATTATTGTAAACTCTTGCAACAATTACCAATTTATTGTATTATATAATTTAGTATTAAAATAATCTTTATACTTTATGAGGAGGATATATACAATGGCTCTTAAACACGCTGACCTTATTGCACAGATGACACTCCAAGAAAAAGCAAGCATGTGCGACGGTCTTGACTACTGGCACAGCCAACCCGTAGACAGAGTTGGTATTAAATCAATCGCGCTCAACGACGGACCTCACGGTATCCGTAAAAAAGGCAACCCCGAAGAAAACAAAGACATTTTGAAGGGCGTTCCCGCAATCTGCTTCCCCACAGCATCTGCTACTGCTTGCTCTTGGGATACTGACCTTATCTATAAAATGGGTGAGGCTCTTGGTGACGAATGTCGCAAGGAACAGGTTTCAGTTCTTCTCGGCCCAGGTACAAATATCAAGCGTTCACCTCTTTGCGGAAGAAACTTTGAATATTTTTCAGAGGACGGTGTTCTTGCAGGTGAAATGGCAGCAGCATTTATTAACGGTGTTCAGAGCAAGGGTATCGGTACTTCTCTTAAGCACTATGCGGCTAACAATCAGGAAACACGCAGAATGACAGTTAACGCAGTTGTTGACGAGAGAACTCTTCGTGAAACATATCTTCTTCCCTTTGAAATTGCAGTTAAAAAGGCTCAGCCTTGGACTGTTATGAACTCATATAACAGACTTAACGGCACTTATGCTGCTGAAAACAAGTGGTTGCTTACTGATGTTCTTCGTGACGATTTCGGTTATGAAGGTGTTGTTATTACTGACTGGGGTGCAGAAAATGACCGCGTTGCAGGTCTTATTGCAGGTCAGGAAATCGAAATGCCAACATCAACAGGTATTGGCACAAAGCTTATTATTGACGCAGTAAATAACGGTGAGCTTGACGAAGCTGTGCTTGATGCAGCTTGTGATAAGATTATTGAGCTTACAAAGAAAGCTGAACCCGTTCTTGGCAAGTCATATACATATGACAGCGACGAGCATCACAACTTGGCCCGTGAAATCGCAGGTCAGTGTATGGTACTTATGAAGAACGACAATAATGTTCTTCCGCTTAAAAAGGATGCTAAAATTGCTCTTATCGGCGAAATGGCACACACACCTCGTTATCAGGGTGCAGGCTCATCGCTTATTAACCCAATCAAGCTTGACAATGCGTATGCTACAATGAAAGAAATGGGCGTTGACTTCACCTTCTCAAAGGGCTACGAGCTTAAAAAGTGCAAGGCTAAAAAATCAATGGACCTTATTCTTGAAGCAAAAGAAAGAGCAAGAAATGCAGATGTTGCAGTCGTATTCATTGGTCTTACCGATGAATATGAAACAGAGGGTGCTGACAGACATCACCTTTCAATCCCACCAATGCACATCACTCTTGTTGAAGAAGTTGCAAAGGTTAACCCCAACACAGTTGTTGTACTTTCAGGCGGTGCATCAATTGAAATGCCTTGGGCAGATAAAGTTCCCGCAATTCTCAATATGTTCCTTACAGGTCAGGCAGGCGGTAGTGCTGTTTGCGACATTCTTTTCGGTGATGTTAACCCAAGCGGTAAGCTCAGTGAAACATATCCATTGGCACTCAGCGACAACTCAAGTTATAATTATTTCCCCGGCACTCCTGTTTCTGTTGAACACAGAGAAAGTGTTTATGTTGGTTATAAATATTATGATACCGCAAACAAGGAAGTTGCATTCCCATTCGGTTTCGGTCTTTCGTACACAACATTTGAGTACAGCGACATCAAGGTTTCTGCTGACAAGATTAAAGATACTGACACAGTTACTGTTTCATTCAAGGTTAAGAACACAGGTGATGTTGACGGTGCAGAGGTTGCTCAGGTTTATGTAAACGATGTTGAAAGCACAATCTTCCGTCCCGTTAAAGAGCTTAAGGGCTTTAAGAAGGTATTCTTAAAGGCAGGCGAAGAGGCTGAAATCTCAATTGACCTTGATAAGCGTGCATTTGCTTATTACAATGTAAATCTCGGTGATTGGCATGTTGAAAGCGGTGACTTCAAGATTTTAGTTGGTGCATCAAGCCGTGACATCAAACTTGAGGAAACAGTTTATGTTGAATCAACAGTTGAGGCTGAAATTCCAGATTATAAAACATCTGCTCCTTGCTATTACGGTGCTGACATTATGAATGTAAGCGACGACGCATTTAAGGCTGTTTATGGCAAAGAATTACCACCATCAACAAGAGATAAGAATGCACCATTTACAGTTCTTAACACCATTGAAGACGCACAGGACAGCAAATGGGGTGGCAGAATTTACAGACTTCTCATTAAGCTTCTCGGTGCAGATACAATGGCAGGCGCTGTTGCTACTCAGCTTCCTATCAAGAACTTCATTTCAATGAGCTTTGGTCTTTTCAGCCCTGAAATGGCAGAGGGACTTATTCTTATTATCCACGATGACAAACTCGGCAAGGGTCTTAAGATTATCTTAAAGGGTATTCCACACATTCTCAAGAATCTTGACAGATTAAAGAAGATTTAATTGAATACACGCAAAAATGCCTCCCGTATGGGAGGCATTTTTATTTGATAGATTATAATAATACTATTCCGTTCTCTGCACAGATTTTTTGGGTTTGTTCGTCCCAAAGAGAAACTTGAACTTCGCCGATGTGGGCTTTGCCGAGAAGTAACATTGAAAGTCTTGACTGACCAATACCACCACCGATTGTAAGAGGTAATTTGCCCTCTAACAATTCTTTATGGAAAGGCAAGTTTCTTCTTTCGTCCTTGCCAGAAATACGAAGTTGCTCGTCAAGTGCCTTTTCGTCAACGCGAATACCCATTGATGAGATTTCAAAAGCACAATCAAGCACATCGTTCCAGAAAAGAATGTCGCCGTTGAGTGACCAATCGTCATAGTCAGGTGCGCGGTGGTCGTGTGATTTACCCGATTTAAGTATTTTACCGATTTGCATAATGAAAACTGTTTTATGCTCTTTTACAAAGAGATTTTCACGCTCTTTAGGGCATTTATCGGGATACAAATCTTCAAGCTCTTGCGAAGTAATAAATGTCACTTCTCTTTCAAGCTGAACATTGAGTTGGGGATAAATACATTTAAGAAAATCAAGAGTTTCGCAAATCGCGTTTACAATGCTTTTAACAACCGCTTTGAGATAATCTTCATTGCGGTTTTCTTTTGTGATAATCTTTTCCCAGTCCCATTGGTCAGTGTAAATTGAATGAAGATTATCCATTTCTTCGTCGCGACGAATGGCGTTCATATCAGTATAAAGACCTTCGCCCTCTGAAAAACCGTATGTGCGAAGCGCCATTCTCTTCCACTTTGCAAGGGAGTGAACGATTGCCGCATTTTTACCCGTTTCTTTAACATCAAAGGTAACTGCACGCTCAACACCGCTGAGGTCGTCATTCAAACCTGTTGCGGGGTCAACGAAAATTGGTGCTGAAACACGCTTCAAGTTCAAAGCAGGGCACAATTTATCTTCAAATATTCTTTTTAACATTCCTATGGCTTTTTGAGTTTCATACATACTCAAAACTGATTTATAGCCCTCGGGAACAATAACTTTGCTCATTAAAATCGCCTCAAAATAGAATTATAAGTTACCAACTGTTCTTGGGAACATAATAGCGTCGCGGATATTCTGAACACCTGTGATATACATAAGCATTCTTTCAAAGCCGAGACCGAAACCGCTGTGTGGCACGCTGCCGAATTTTCTTGTATCGATATATTCCTGATAAGCCTCAATCGGCATACCCTTTTTCTTCATTGCGTTAAGAAGCTTTTCTAAATCTGCTTCTCTTTCGCTACAGCCGATAATCTCGCCGATTCCGGGAACAAGAAGGTCAGTTGCGGCAACAGTTTTGCCGTCATCATTCTGCTTCATATAGAATGACTTAATATCTGCGGGATAGTTATAAACGAAAACAGGACGCTTAAAATATTCGTCTGCAAGGTATTTTTCGTGTTCTGTAGCGAGGTCGCAACCCCACTCAACCTTGAAATCAAAATTCTTACCTGATTTTTCAAGAATTTCGATAGCATCAGTATAAGTTACCTTTGCGAAATCGTTGTTGAGAACTGTCTGCAATTTCTCAATTACGCCTTTTTCAACCCATTGATTGAAAAATTCCATTTCTTCGGGGCAGTTGTCAAGAATGTGCTTGATGATATATTTGATGAAATCCTCTGCGATTTCGATAATATCTGCCAAATCACAGAAGCAAACCTCGGGCTCAACATGCCAGAATTCTGCGGCGTGACGGGTTGTGTTACTGTTTTCTGCACGGAATGTGGGACCGAATGTGTAAATTCTGCCAAGTCCCATTGCAGCCATTTCACCCTCAAGCTGAGCCGAAACAGTTAAGCCTGCCTTTTTGCCGAAGAAATCGTTCGCATAGTATTCTTCTTCACTCTCGAACTCTGTTTTAAAGGGATGAGTTGTAACGCGGAACATTTCGCCTGCGCCCTCACAGTCGCTACCTGTAAGAATTGGTGCATGAACATATTTATAACCGTTATTATTGAAATATGTGTGAATTGCCATTGAAAGCTGATGACGGATTGCCATTACTGCCTCAAAATATCTTGTGCGTACACGAAGATGTGGAATTGTTCTTAAAAACTCCATTGAGTGACGCTTTTTCTGTAATGGGAAATCTGATGGGCAAGAGCCGAGAACTTCGACATCTGTAAGCTCGATTTCATAGCCGTTTCTTTCAGATGCCACGAGGGTACCCTCAATCTTTAAAGCAGTACCAACGGGCATAAAGGATTTAACCTGCTCGTCATTGAACTTTTCTTTGTCAGCAACAAGCTGAATACTTCTAAAGCAAGTGCCGTCGTTAAGCTCAGCGAACGCAACATTTTTTGAGTCGCGGGCAGTTCTTACCCAACCGCAAACTGTAACACTTGTGTTCACATATTTTTCACCGTTTGCGAAAAGCTCTTTAATATCTGTATGTTTCATTTGAACATCGCCTCCAAAAGCAATATTTCTCTATTATAAATTATTCATATATACAGAATATTTTATTCTTTTTATGGCTATAAGTCAATATTTTTTTATGATTTTAACGCATATCAAAATACTTGTTTATTATATGTTTCTGCCGTATATTATAATTACCTTGTCAATTGGCTATAATTATGATAAAATAATGCCGAATGAGGTGATTTTATGGAATTAAAATTTAATAACGGTAAATTCCGCATAATGCAGATTGCCGATATTCAAGATACACAAAGAACTTCTGACGCGACAGTGCGTTTTATCCGCGAGGCACTGAAGCTTGCAAAACCCGACCTTGTTGTTTTCACAGGTGACCAGATTAAAGGATACGGCTTTAATCTTTACGGCGGTGATGCAAAAGAAAAGGTAATGACCTGCATAAATTCTTTTTTAGCACCCCTTGCTGAAACGGGAATTCCATTCACATTTGTGTTTGGTAATCACGATGACCAGGCATTTTCAATATCAAAAAAAGAACAGTTTGAGATTTATAAATCCCATTCAAACTGCGTAGCCTTTAATGCTGATGACGAAATTGAGGGCTATTGCAACCATAATCTTGAAATCAAGGGCAAAGACGGTAAGACAAAGCTTAATGTTTATCTTGTTGACAGTCTTACTGCTACTCTTGACGGCACTTGCGACCATGTGCACGAAAATCAGCTTGAGTGGTACAAACTTGCACGAGATAAGCTTAAAGAAGAAAACGGCGATTATGTTCCGTCAATTGTATTTCAGCATATTCCCGTGCCCGAAATTTATGAGTTACTTATCGAAGTGCCCAAAGGTACCGAGGGTGCGGCGCAAGGATTTCGTCAGTATGCGGGCAAATATTATGCAATGAACCCCGAAAGAGTAGTAATTGACGAGCGTTCATTCTGTGGCGAAACACCGAGTATTCCAAAAGAAAACGGCGGTCAGTTTGAAGTAATGAACGAAAAAGGCGATGTAATTGCTATGTTCTTCGGTCACGATCATAATAATTCTTTTGTCGGTGAATACAACGGAATGAAAATGGGTTACACGCAAGGCTGTGGCTTTAATGTTTACGGTCCCGGTAAGAAAAGGGGAGTTCGCCTTTTTGATTTTGACGAGAGTAATCCCGCTGATTTCACAACAACTACTCTCACCGTTGAGGATATCGGTGAATTCCATGTGGGTAACCCAATCAAGCATTTTTTCTATTCTTATGCACCCACCAGTGTTGATGCGGTAAAGGATATCGCAAAGAAAAAAGTTCTTCCCGTCGTTGCCACAATAGGTGCGGGTTTGACAGTATATAAATTGTTTAAAAAGAAAAGATAATATAAAAGAAAAAAATACCGCCCGATTCAATTGAATCGAGCGGTTGCTTTTTTTGTTCAATTATGAGAAGTTGTAAAGAATCATTGTTCCGATGAGCTTGTTCTGCTTTTTGGTTGTCCACTCAACAAAAATTGAATCCTTGTTAACTGCTTCGTAGTATGTATTAATAAGCTCGTCTGTTGCTGCTGAGAAGTTCTCATTGAAAATGTCAGACTTAACAGTTTCATACCAAACCTGTTCGCTTGCCTTTACATAGTACATAATGTGATAGCCGTATTCTGTTTCAACAATGCCTGTATCACCGGGCTTACGAGCAGTGTTAACAGCCCAGTTTGTGAATGCTTCGACATATTGTCTGTTATCTGAAACAGCCTCGATAAGACCGCCGTCTTCAGCAGACCCTGTGTCCTCTGACTTTTCTTTAGCAAGAGCGATAAAGTTTTCTTCTGTTGGGTTTTTGAGGTATTCGTCAAGAATTGCCTGAGCCTTAGCTTTTGTTTCTGCCTTGGTCTCTTTAGTAATATTTGTTGTTTTATTTCCTTCTTCGTCTGTTGTGGTTGTTGCAGTGCCGTCTGTGTTCTTTTCGGGGAACTGAACAAGAATGTGTCTTACATCGTTTGAAGCGATAGTAGTATCCTTGTGAGGAAGTTTAACCATAAGAACTACCAAGTAAGCATCATCTGTTTCAAATACAGCCTTGTCACCAACTTTTCTTGCGCTGTCATAAGCCCATTTTGCAGCATCCTCACTTGCGCTTTCAAGAGCTGTATAATTAACATCGTTAGCTGCTGTTGCTTTGTCGCCGTCATAATTCTTTGTATCGGGAGCATTTGTCTTTACATCAAGCTCTGCCTGACTGATGAAAGATTTCTCATCTGTAATCTGAGAAAGAATAGCTTCTGCTCTTGCCTTAACTTCTTTAGTAGCCTTTTCCTGAGCTGCAGTCTTCTCTGCCTCAGTAGCATCGTCAGCAACATCAGCCTCAATTGCAATGCTGTAAATTCTCAAAGAAGCAATATTGTAAAGGTTTTTGTTTTCGTTGTATTTTGTGTTTATCTGTTCGGAAGTGATTGCCTCAAGCATTTCATCTTGAAGTGCTGTGTAGTAGTTTGCAGAAAGAGTCTGTTCTTCAGTAAGCTGGCGAACAAGCTTTTCGTCTACACCATTACCGTATGTTGCACGAAGATAACGATTGAGAGAATAGTCTTTGCTTTTTGCACTCTTACGAACTTCTTCAATTGAGTCGTCAATTGTCTTTATTTCTTCTTCTGTAAGAGTGATGCCTTTTTCAGCGGCTTTTGCTGCACCGACTTTAATCTGAAGAATCTGTTCAATTGTTGCGCATCTGAAAACATCTGCCCAAGTGGGTTCTTTAGGATTGCCGAGATCTTCAAGTGTGTAACCGCTTGAAGATGCATAATCATCACTGTATTCCTGCTTGTCGGGAGATTTTGAATAATCATATCCAAGATATGTAAGACCGGAACCCTCACCGTAATATGAATCATACTGATAAGCAGTCTGTGTGTACTGCATTACGAGAGTATAGTAGTAATAATTATACTCAGCAAGTGAGAACTTATAGTCTGTGTCATCAACAGAAACCTTGAGCACCTTTTCGGTTGTTCCAAAGAAGTCAAGAACACCGTAAATTGCGCCAAGACCAATTACAACTGCAAGTACAATTGCAATGACCTTTGTAACAATCTTCTTTGTCTTTTCAACTGCAGGAGACTTCTTTGCTTTTTTGGCAGCAGCCTTAGCAAGTCTCTCTTTGCGTTCTTCGCGGTAAAGTTCCGCTTGAGTTTTGTTGTTTTCCATGGGAAAAACCACCTTTTAACATTGATTTACGATTGAATGTAAAAAAGCAAACAGAAAATAGGTATACTTTTTTACATTAGTACATCTATTTTATACTATTTTATTAAAATATACAAGACCTAAAATAAAAATTTACAAATTATACAAAATACAGCTTAGTATTTTGTCATTACAATCACAAGTCTTGCATTTCAATAACTTTTTTCCATTTTTTATTGTAAAATATCGAAATATATTATATAATTCTAAATATATAACCAATAATAATTCAAGGAGATATATGTTATGAAGATTATGGCTTTTGATGTTGGCGGTACTGCCATCAAATTCGGTTTGGTTGATGAGAATTTTGAGATTCTTGTTTCAGGTGAAGTGCCAACAAATACTTATAAAGATACCGATAATATGGTTGTGTCGGCACTTGACGCAAAGCTTGCAGAATATGCTGGTCAGTTTGATGCAATCGGCATTTCAACTGCAGGTCAGGTTGATTTTGCAAACGGCGTTATAAACGATGGTGTGGGCAATATTCCAAACTATAATCATTCAAATCTTCGCGGAGTTTTTGAAGCGAAATATAATGTTCCGGTTGCAGTTGATAATGATGTTAATTGTGCGGCAATCGGTGAAGCGCAGTTTGGTGCGGCACGAGGGGAGAGCGATTTCCTTTGCCTTACTTACGGCACAGGCGTAGGTGGTTGTATCTATATTAACGGTGATGTTTATCGCGGCTCAAAGTATGCAGGTGGTGAATTCGGCCATATGGCAACTCATAAAGACGGCAGACCCTGTACTTGTGGCAGAATTGGTTGTTATGAGGCTTATGCGGCTTGCCGAGTTTTCACAAACTCAGTTTCAGAGCGTATGGGTAAAAAAATGACAGGAAGAGAAATCTTCAAAGAAGAAAATCTTAAAAATCCCATTATCATTGAAGAAATTGATAAGTGGGAAGATGAAATTGCATTGGGACTTCGTAATCTTTGCTACATCTTTAATCCAAGTCTTATTGTGCTCGGTGGCGGTATTATGTCTGAAGATTTGCTTATCGGTCATATTCGTGAAAAGGTTGACGCACAGCTTGAGCCTAACTATAAGCATGTAAGAATTGAAAAAGCACAGCTTCGCAATAAGGCGGGCACTCTTGGTGCGGCTTGGCTTGCAAGTGAGCGTCTTAATAATTGGAAAAAGGACTAATTATTATGTTATTCAAGAAAAAGCCATTCCCTGAAAAATGCGATTATTACAGTATTCCAATGGTCGATTTGAGCGTTAAGCCCGAAAATACGCCTAAAGAATTAGAATATCTTTATGAGTACACCACTATTGATGACCATACTGCATATCTTGGTCATCCCGATTCGGTGCTTTTAAAGAATGGTGATATTCTCACGCTTTATCCAAAGGGACACGGCAAGGGCGCAATTCTTTCGAAAATTAGTGATGACGGCGGAAGAACATATAATAAAGCCATTGAAAATCAGCCTGTGTCATGGGAAAAATCTCTTGAAACACCCACAGTTTATCGCTTGCAGTTTAAAAATGGCGAAGAAAAGCTTATTCTTATTTCAGCAAACTCAAAATGGCCCGGTATGTCAACTCCGGGCGGATTTAACAGTTCAATTTCTCTTGATGAGGGCAAAAGCTGGACAGAGTTTAAACGCTTTTGGGATAATGACAGCGAAATGCCATTAATACCAATTGTTGCTATGGCATCACTTACACGCCTAAAAGAAAACGGCGAATTCGTTGATAAATGGATGGGCATTTTTCACGATGGAAAATTTATAAATTACAAAACTATTCTCACTTTCGACGAGAATGGCGATTATAACTGGTCAAAGCCCGAGCCTTATCTTTCACAGTACCGCGATATTGAGCTTTATGCGGGAATTTGTGAGGTTGAGTGTGTTCGTTCAGAGGTTGGCAAGGGTGACGAGCTTTGCCTTATTGCTCGTTGCAATAACAAGAAGAATACAAGCCTTCTTATTTTCTCGCAGGACGAGGGAAAGACTTGGTTAAAGCCCGTTGAGGCTCCCGTCAGTCTTAACGGTGAGCGTCACAAGGCAGAATATACCGATGACGGCAGACTTTTTATCACATTCCGTTCAATTGAGCGTAATCGCAAAATGGTGAAAGCAATGCGTAAAGACGGCGGTCAGAAAAATTGGTATTCTGAGGGTTGGGTTGCTTGGGTTGGCACTTATGATGACCTTAAAAACGGAACAGAAGGCCAGTACAGAATTAAAATTGCTCATACATATCTTGACCATCAGAATAAGCCTTCGCTCAGTGCAAATGCAGATACGGGCTATTGCGGAAATGTAGTGCTTAATGACGGCACAATTGTTACTTCTTCTTATGGTATTTTCTCGCCTAAGGAGAAAGAAAAAGGTAAGTACGATACTGATAAAGGCAAGCAAAAACGCAAAACCTTTATCGTGTCAAAACGCATTAAACTAAGCGATGTTGAAAAACTTATAAAATAAAAACGGGCGATTCGTGAATCGCCCCTACAACGCTTATCAAAATATATTACTCACTAATGGCTTTTCGTTACGAATTAAATGATGTAATTCGTCAATTGCCAAATCAGCTTGTTGTTCAAGTCTTTCCATATTGCTCTGCTGGGCATATACGGGGAGACTTTTTATTAATTCCTCAAGCTTGTCGGTTTCTTCGTGACGGATAAAGCTTTCAATAAGGTCGTGCACATCTTCCCAGAGCACTACTGCTTCATTCGATTTTTCAACGGCTACGGCAATTTCATCGTTTTGAGCAACCTTGCAGATGAT
This sequence comes from Candidatus Fimenecus sp., assembly GCA_045594645.1. Taxonomy (GTDB): domain Bacteria; phylum Bacillota; class Clostridia; order Oscillospirales; family Acutalibacteraceae; genus Fimenecus. The sequence goes on along the minus strand of JAZNYY010000028.1, from coordinate 8,020 downwards.
TTCAAGGTGATTTTCAAGCTTTTTGCAGGCGCGGTCAACTGCAAAATATCCTACAAATGAAATGGCAAGCGCCGTAGCAATTGCACCCACGGCAATTATAATTCTTTTCATTGACTATCCTTTCTGATTATGGTGTGATTTCCCGCCGCGTCAACGGTCATCAGCATAATATCTTTTATCTGTATTTTCTCTTTTTTTGCGATGCTTTGCACCTTGCCCGCGGTCATATTGCAGACTGCGAAATCCTGTTCGATAATTTTGCCGTCGATTACTACGGGGCATTTATATCCCTGTGGCTCGGCTTCAAGCTTTAAATCTTCGCGTGTAATAGTATCGTGCTCTGCCTTTAAAAGCACGCTGATTTGCCCGTTGGTTTCGACAATTGCATACTGCACCTGTGAGATGTCAAATACATCTTTTTGCCTTAGTGCCTCAAGCAAATCGTCGACAGTAAATCGGAGTTCTTTTAATAGCTTTTGATTAAGCACACCGTCATTAATGATTATTATTGGATTGCCCTGCATAAATGAACGGAATTTAATGCTTTTCATATTGAAAACAGATGTCAGAATTTCAAATCCCACAAGCAGAAATATGGGAATAAGTGTGTTCACAAGCGGAATATCCGTATCTTGAATGGGAATTGAAATAATCTGTGAAATAAGCAAAGTTATAACAAGGTCGGAGGGCTGAAGCTCTCCGATTTGTCTTTTGCCCATAATTCTCACACTTGTTATTGCAACAACATAAAGAATAACTGTTCTGATAAGTGTAACAAACATAAAATCACCGTTATAATTATTTGACTTTTCTTACAGAATATTACTGCAAATTGGGGCAATTCTAAAAACGGTGATATTTATGAAAAATAATTGGTTTCAGCGAAAAATTGATGAAATAACCTTTGAGAATAAAAATGAAAATAAACAAACTGTGCGTGTGGATACAACCTTACAAAAAAATGTTGCGTATTTCAAAGAGCAGTTGGGCGAAAGCTTTGATGTGAAATACCGCAATTGCACAGTGGACGATAAGAATTTCGTCTTTATTATGATTGACGGAATGTGCAATAACCTGCTTATTACCGAGCAGATTATGAACCCTATAATCAATGCAGATTTCAGCGAGGATAAAGCGGACCGAGTGATTTTTGACGCCGCTGACAGAGTGTCGGCAAGTATTGATAAATCCATTACAAATGATATGGATAAGGCGATTGCCGAGCTTATTTCGGGTAATCTTGTAATGTTTGCCGAGGGCTGTCATTCCGCGGTGCTTTTCGGTGTTCAGGGCTTCCCGAAAAGAGCAGTTCTTGAGCCCAGCACCGAAATGCAGGAGAGAGGCTCCCGCGAGGCTTTTGTTGAAAGCTTTAAGGATAATATTACAATGATTCGCCGTCGCGTGCGAAGTCCTGTTTTTAAAATACAGACAATTGAAGTGGGCACAACCACAAAAACCCGCGCCTGCGTGTGCTATATGTCCGACCGAGTTAATCAGAAAATGCTTCAAAATGTTATAGAAAGACTTAAAAATTCTGAAATTGATACAGTTCTCGGTTCGGGCTATTTACAATCCTTTCTTGATGCCAAGCACCCGTCACTTTTCAGCGGAGTGGGCTTTACCGAGCGCCCTGATGTGTTCACCGCTAAAATGGCAGAGGGTAAAATCTGTATAATCGTTGACGGCACGCCGAATGCCATAATTGTGCCATATCTTTTTATGGAGCATTTTCATTCCCTTGACGATTATCTTAAACGACCTTACTATGCCACATTTATAAGAGTGCTCAAAATAATTTCATTTTTGTTCAGCGTATTTTTACCGGGAATTTATGTGGCAATTTGCACCTTTCATCAAGAGATTATTCCCGAAACTATGATTTTCGGCATAACGGGGCAAGAGAGTCGAACGCCCTTACCCATAATGATTGAAGCATTATTTATTCATCTTGTTTATGAGATTGTGCGCGAAGCGGGACTTAGAATGCCTAAAAATGTTGGCCACGCAATTTCAATTGTGGGTGCACTTGTAATCGGTGAATCCGCCGTAACCGCGGGTATAATTTCAGCCCCGATGGTTATTGTTGTGGGACTTACCGCCGTCAGTGCCTTTGTGGTATCTACACTTTACGAGCCCGTTGCGGTGCTTCGTTTCGCCTTTATTGTGATTGGCGGACTTTCGGGAATTTACGGTATTATGTTGGGCTTTGCGGTGGTGCTTATAAATGCCGCGGCAATCAATCCTTACGGCGTGCCCTTTACTTCACCCGTGTCACCCACCAAGGCGGGCGCGTGGCGTGACTTTATTCTTCGCGCTGATTGGCGAAAAATGGCTAAACGGAATATGTTAGTTGATAAATTGGAGAAATAGAATGGAAGCTAATAAAGGAAAAATCAGTGCTTTTCAGTTTTTTATAATGCTTTTTTTGAGCCGAATGCTCACCACGGTAACCTATGTTTCGTCATATACCAAGGATATTCGGCTTGCAGATATGCTTGTTCAGCCCATTTTCAGAATTACAATAGGATTTGCCATAATGGTGCCTGTTTATCTGCTTTATAAAAAGCATAGTGATAAAAATGTGCTCGATTTGGCAAGAGAACGAAGTACAAAATTATCAAAAATCCTTTCAATAATTTATATTCTCACATTTTTCTATTTTACGGTTGTTACAATTGCCCGACTTGACCTTTTTGCAGGCACGGTCGTATTCCCCGAAACAGATGTTGATTATATGCTCATCTTCGTAATAATTTTCTGTTGCTACGGTGCATTTTTAGGCTTTGAGGCATTGGGGCGAAGCTCGGTGCTCTCTGCGGTGCTTGTAATACCTGCAATAATTTTTATTCTTGCCGCATTGGTAAGCAAAATTGATTTGCTGAATTTAACCCCCGTATTCTATAACGGCGTTATGCCCGTAGTAAAAACCGCAATTGACTCCGTTGGGCAAACTGTGGAATACGCAATAATTGCGATAGCGCTTCCGCGCGTTAACGGTAAGGTGAAAAATGGATTTTTCTTCTGGCTTATAGCCCAAACACTCATTATGGCGATTATGTTCTTCTTTGCCGCAACGGTTATGGGCAATTACGCGGGCACACAGCTTTTCCCCTTTCACACTCTTGCAAGCCTTGCAGAATTTGCAATGTTTGACCGCCTTGACGCAATTTTTACAGGTGTGTGGATTATGTGCGCATTTATCAAAGCCGCACTTCTTATATGGCTGCAGGCGGATATTCTCAAAAAAGAATTTCCAAAGCTCAAAACAACACGAATTCTTGTGTTTATCGGCGTGCTTGCAATAACATCTAACCTTATAATTGCAGGGGGAATTCAGCGGTTTAATGTAATCGACAGTTCAATAATCAAGATTATTGTAACGGGTATAACCGCGTTCTTAATTCCTTTGATTATTCTTATTTTCTGTAGAACGGGGAGGGGTAAAAAATGCGACGGGCATCAATAATTTTCTTGGCAATTATTCTTGCAATTTTTGCTTTTAATGACGAAGAAATCTATAAAAAGGATATCCGCAATCGTCTTGTAATTCAGGGGATTGGCATTGATATTGAAAAGGATAATTCCTACAAGGTAACACTTCAGGCAATCGACACAAATTCCTCTGCTGCCGCTTCGTCTGACGGTGCATCTCAACCGCCCCTGCAGGTTTATACGGTCAAGGGTGACTCAATTTATACCGCCATTAAAACTGTTACCGAAAGCGAGGGCAAAACGCCACTTTATTCGCAGAACAGAATAATTATTCTCGGCAAAAGCATAACGGAAGAAAATATGGACAATGTAATCGACTTTTTTGTCCGCGATGTTGAAAACAGCTCGTCAGTTTATGTTGCCGCTGCCGAAAAAACTGCCGCAGAAATATTGCAAACTAAAAACGGAAACGAATATGTAAGCGCGCGAAACCTTAAAAACAGCATTGATTCTTATGAGTATGATGCTCGTATTTTTGCTACCTCGCTTTATGAATTGATTAACCGTTATAACTCGGCTTCAAAGGATTTTGCAATGCCGTTATTATCGGTGAAAGAGCAAAACGGCGAGAAAAATGTTGAAATCAGCGGAACGGCAGTTTTCAGCAACACAAAATATCGCGAAAAAATCTCAAAGGATGACACAATTTATCTCAATATTATCAATAACGAGGTTCATAACACCGCACTTTCTTATTCAATGGAGGATAACACTCGAATTTCGCTGAATGTGGTTAAAAGCAAAACTAAAAGAACAGTAAGCCTCCGTAACGGCAAGCCTGTCTTTAAAATAATGGTGACTATGAATGCGGATATTTCTGAAATCAGCGGAGGGGTAGGCAGTGCTATGCAGAATTCGGACATTGAAGAATTCAAAAAACGCGGTGAAGAATATGTTGAAAAGCAGATTAAAAATGTCATTTCAATCTTGCATAACCGTTATGAAAGTGACGCGTCAGGACTTGCCCGACTTCTCTATATCTGCGAGCAGGATTTTTACCGTGAAAACGAAAAGAAAATCGACGAGGTAATGAAAAACAGCATTTACGAAGTCGAATGTGAAATCAATATAAGAAGAATAGGTCACGAGTTTATAGAATTGTAAATAGGAATTTTGAATTTGTATAACTCATTAAATGGTGTATGTTGCCTCCCTCGTCAGAGGGAGCCGATTATAATTGCGTCGCAGACCATTTATTTTGCATTTTGCACTTTGCACTTTGCGTTTTGCATTAAAATATCTCACTCAACCCTCTTGATTTCATTGACAATCGAGGGGGTTTTGTTGTAATATTATGGTATAAAAATATGCCTGAAAAGAGGTAGTTTAATATGACAATCAAAGAAAAATTTGACCTTTGGTGTTCTTTTGATGAAGAAACTAAAGCAGAGCTTCTTGCAATCACCGACGAAAAGGAAATTGAAGACCGTTTTTATAAAGAATTAGAGTTTGGCACAGGCGGACTTCGCGGAATTATGGGTGCGGGTCCAAACCGAATGAACAGATACACAATCGCAAAGGCTACAAAGGGATATGCAGATTATCTTATGAGCCGTTTTGATGGTGAAATCAGCGTTGCAATTGCATACGATTCACGAAACAATTCAAAATATTTTTCTCAAGTTGCTGCAGGTGTGCTTGCTGCTAACTCAATTAAGGTTTACATATATGACACACTTATGCCCACTCCCGTGCTTTCATTTACTGCGAAGCACCTCGGTTGCAACGGCGGCATTGTGCTTACAGCAAGTCACAATCCAAAGGAATACAACGGCTATAAAATTTATGACGAAAAGGGCTGTCAGTTAGTGCCTCAGTTTGCAAGTCAAGTAATAGGCTTTGTAAATGCGGTAACAGATTTGAAATCCGTTGAGGTTATGGATTTCGACGAGGGTGTAAATAACGGCAAAATCGTTGTAATCGGTGAAGAAGTGCTTAACGACTTTCTTGCAGAGGTTAAAAAGCAGTCAATTTACGAAGAAAAATCCGACCTCAAAATCGTTTATACCGCACTTCACGGCACAGGCAATATCCCCGTAAGAAAAGCGCTTGAGGGTATGAATGTTTCAATTGTTAAATCACAGGAATTGCCCGACGGTAATTTCAGCACAGTTCGTTCACCAAACCCTGAAGAAAAAGACGCTCTTACATTGGGAATTGAGCAGGCAAAGTGTGAAAATGCAGATTTAGTTCTCGGCACAGACCCCGACTGCGACCGTGTAGGTATCGCAGTTAAGCACAACGGTGAATATGTGCTCGTAACAGGCAATCAGGTCGGCGCGTTGCTTGTTGACTTTGTGCTTTCTCATAAAAAGGACGAGCTCAACTCAAAATCAACACTTGTAAAAACTATCGTTACAAGTGAATTGGGTGCAGATATTGCAAGAAGCTACGGACTCAACATTGTTGATACTCTCACGGGATTTAAATACATCGGCGACCAAATCGGCAGATATGAAGTCAACAAAGATAAAGAATTCGTAATCGGCTATGAAGAGTCTTACGGTTATCTTGTGGGCACTCACGCACGCGATAAGGACGCGGTTGTTTCTTCAATGCTTATATGTCAAATGGCGGCATATCATATGAACAACGGCAGAACTCTTATAGACGCATTAAATGCTATTTATGAAAAGTACGGTTTCTATCTTGATGCACTTGACACCTTTGTTTTAAAGGGCAAGGACGGTGCAGAAAAAATTCAGAGCATAATGACCAATATGCGTGAAAACGGCAAGTCATTATTTGATAATATTAAAGATGTTCTTGACTATTCAAAGGGTATCGGCGATTTGCCAAAAGAAAATGTGCTTAAATACACATTCAAAGACGACAGTTGGATTGCAGTTCGTCCCTCAGGCACAGAGCCCAAGCTCAAGGTTTATTATTCAATGTGCGGCGAAACAAGAGAGCTTGCAACGGAAAAGCTTGAAAATATCCGTGTTATTCTTAAAACCGAAATTGAGGGTTAATTATGGAAAATTATATCAACACAATTATAAAGCCAAAACTCCAAGGTGACGGCGGAGAAATTGATTTTGTGTCATATGATGACGGAATTCTCACCGTGCTTTTGCAGGGTGAATGTTCTAAATGCTTAATCGTTGACCGTTGCATTTCTTGGATTGAAAGCGAAGTTTTTCGTGATATGGGTGAAAGCGTAAAGGTAGTAGCACAGAAGAAAAAACCATTCTTCTGGGATAAGGATTAAGGCGGTGAAGTGATAAATGGCTCATATAAAAGTTGTCAGAAGAAGTATGCGTCCTGAAGAATGGACTGATTTACGCTTTGGCTGGCTTAAAAGATACATATACGGCGAAAAATTTGAAATAACAACTCTTCGCGTGCGCGATGCCCGTCAAGTTGCCGAAATGCAATATGAATATTACCCTGAGGGTTGGCGCTCGCTTCAGAAGGGCGATATGTACTTTACCCCCGACGGAACTGCATTTTTTGAGGCAGATGTGGTTATTCCCGAAAAATTACGCGGTAAAGAACTTTGGTTTTCACTTAAAACTGCGGCTGAAATCATCGTTAAGGTAAACGGCAAATATGTTGGCGGAGTTGACCCTAACCGTGACCGAATTCTCTTGACTCCTTATATAGACAGCGATTTTCTTCATTTTGAAATGGAGGGCTATAACCGTTCAAAGCCCGATGACGAGCGTAACCCCGAATCATTGTCAGTTCGCGGTTGCCGTCAGATTTTCGAGGGCGCTTATCTTGCCACAATTAACCACACAGTTCTTGACTTGGTTTATGACCTTGAGCTTTTACTTGATATTGCAAAAAGTGATTTGTTCAACGAAGATTACCGCAATTTCTTAAACCGTGAAATCAATAATGCGCTTAATCTCATTGACTTTGACGATTTGAAAGATGAGGATGTTGCGGCGGCAAAGAAATATGTTGACGATGTAATCTATGCAAATGACGATTATAAGGGTAACGGCGATGTGGCACTCGTGGCTCATTCACACCTTGATATTGCGTATTATTGGCGCAGAATTCATTCAGTTCAAAAGAATTTGAGAACAATTCTTATCCAACTTCGTCTTATGGATAGATACCCTGATTTCAAATATACTCATACTCAGGCTTTTACCTACGAAATGCTTGAAAAGTATTACCCCGATGTATTTGAAGAACTTAAAGAAAAAATTGCAAACGGTCAGTTTGAGCCTGTAGGCGCTATGTATGTTGAGCCCGATTGTAATATCCCTTGCGCTGAAAGTCTTATTCGTCAGTTTATGTACGGTCAGCATTATTTCCGCGAAAAGTTCGGCAAGACCATCAAAAACTGTTGGTTGCCCGATGTTTTCGGCAATAGCTGGATTTTACCGCAGATTCTCAAAAAGAGTGGTGTTGACTATTTTGTTTCAAATAAAATGTCAACTTGGAACGACACAAATCGTTTTCCCCATAACAACTTTATGTGGAAGGGTATTGACGGCAGTGAGGGTTATGCTTGCGTACCGCCAACTCATTTTATAACTTGGAATATGCCCTCACAAATTCAAGAGAATTG
>JAZNYY010000027.1:0-27983 GCA_045594645.1 Candidatus Fimenecus sp. | reverse complement strand
GCAACTACTCAAAATTCAGGTCCGTACATGGAATATTATGTTCTTGAAGCTCTTTGCAAAATGGGAGAATATGAACTTGCCAAAGACAGAATAAAAGACAGATATGAAAATATGGTAGGCAAGGATTATTCAACCTTATGGGAGTTTTGGGCCGCTTGGCAAGGCACTAAAAATCACGCGTCGACTGGTGGACCTATTGTTATAATGAGTAAGCATTTTGCAGGTATCACTCCCCTTTCAGCAGGTTACGAAAAGGTTAAAATCGACCCTCAATACACTTTGTCCAACAGTATGAACTGTACTGTTCCAAGTGTAAAAGGGTTAATCACTCTGAATTACGAAAAAGTTGATGATAATTATGTTATCAACATTACTGTTCCGGAGGATATGAACGCAGTTTTATATGTGCCGACAGGTGCAGTCGTAAATATCAAATCAGCACCTTATTACCAAAACGGTGAATATGTAAACAGTGAAAACGGAAATGTAAAAATTGTTGAAAAAACACTCGATAACGGATAAGGTTAAAAGCAATTTATTGAAATGAATTGCTTTTAGCAAAGGTGGTATTTCAACTCAAAAAATTAAGCCTTGAGAATTGCGGACAAACAATAATGTCTGTCCCTACACACTCAAGGCTTTTGATTTATTTACAGTAATATTTTATTGCCTGACTTACAAATTCGGCTGTGCCTACGGAATGTTCATCAATGTTATTCCGGAATCGTTCATCGGTGATATACATTTTGCCAAGACCTGCAAGAATTTCGTTTGTGCAGGTGTAGAAATTCTCGGTTATATAACTTTGAAGTTTTTTCACGAGATTTTGTGCTTCGGCTGACTCGGGACTTGACCCAACATTCATACAGCAGGCGAATTCTGAGAGAATTTTGTTCATCCCCTCACCCATTGCATTAAATTTTTCTTTTGAATAACCCTTTGTCTTTTCGGTGTATTCGTTATAGGCTTCAGTTTTGCCCCATTTTTCTTTTACTTCATTTTTATAGTTTTCAAACTCTTTATTATCAAATGCTTTCATAATATTTTTTCCTCTCTCAGCACTGTCTATAGCAGAAATCAGCCTTTCTAACCGTTCTTTTTTAAGAACTAACAGTTTTTTCTGCTCGGCGAATGCTTTTTCTTTGTCGTAATCGGGAGATGACAAAATTTCTTTAATGCTTTTAAGTGAAAAATCAAGTTCACGGTAAAAGAGAATCTCTTGCATACGAACAAGCGAGTTCTCATCATAAAATCGGTAGCCGTTATACTCAGATGCATATGCAGGCTTTAAAAGTCCTATTTCATCATAATAATGCAATGTACGCACACTAACACCCGTAAGCTTGGCAAATTCATTTATTTGCATTTTCATATCATCACCTCACGATTAAGTATAAACTATTACGCAACGGCAGAGTCAAGAGGAGTTTTAAATAATTAACTCAAAAAATTGGAATTTGTCGAAATGCAAAATGTAAAATGCAAAGTGCAAAATGAAGGGTCTGCGACGCAATTTCATATCTCACTAATACAGAACGCAATGCTATGTAGGGTCGCTTCATGAAGCGACCGTTCCAAAGTATGTAATTAAACTACAAACGGGCGATTCGTGAATCGCCCCTACAAGATTACATAACTATATAAACGAGTCAGACAAATTCCAATTTGTTAAAAATATTATACCACCCGACACAAACAAAGAGCACTTATCTTATTTATCTTTACTTATTACTTTCTTCTGCCAAGACCATTTATGGCATTCGGGACATTTCATATATCGTGTGCGGTTAATGTGCATAGCCCATAATACGCTATTATATGTCGGCACATATTTATGATGGCATTTTTGACATTCATAATATCCTGCAACCTGCTCAATTTTTAATAAACAGAATGCTATAACAAAGAGAAATACAAATCCCGTACCGCCCAATACTATTCTTAACCAATCTGTCATCGGCACATAGCACGCTACAAATATGACCGCCAAACATAGAATTACGCCAACTACACCCATGACGATTTCAATAGTCAATAATCGTTCGTCGGCTCTTTCTTTTTCTTTTACCATTTTAATTAGGTTTTTTTCTAAATTTTCATCGTAGTTTGTCATTTCAACTACCTCCCCACTTAATAAATCATTTACACTAATTTTCAGCTCTTTGCATAATTCGAGCATTATTGATGAATCCGGCAAGGATTTGCCGTTTTCCCATTTTGACACAGCACGGTCGGTGATATTAAGCTTTTCCGCCAACTGCATCTGAGTAAGACCGTTCTTTTTTCTGCATTCGGCGATAAACTTGTCGATTTTGATTTGGTCCATCCTGTTGCCTCCTTTCAAGATTAGTGTAATATCCGTGGGGTTAAAAATCTACATACCGTTAGTTGAGTGTGGGGATTTTTGATTATCTCAACCAATGGTTTGGTGGTTATTCCTCATCGGGTTGTTGACCATCGTGTGCGAGCCATTTACATTCGGTAATTTCCATATTGGTAAAGATTGCTTTGAATGATGAGTTTTCAGGGCTGCACGCATAAATACCGAATTGGATTTTTCCGCCACCGTTCCACATATGGCAAACTCGCATTTGTGAAAAATTCACTCCGTCAATTGAACATTCAATGCAATAATCATCTTCTCTACGGCTAAATCTGTACCACATAGATTTAATTGAAGCATCAATTGCAGTAGTTGCCCAATCGGAATAGCCGTTATTGGTAACAACACTTCCCAAATGCTGAAATTCTTCGTTTTCGTATTCGATTGAGCCTTTCAACCAGTTTTCAGAGTCAAGATACATTACCACTCCGCACTGGTCAAATCTGTGTTTGCTCTGAAACTCTGTTTTCACCACAAATGAGAAGTATTTTTCGTCAGTTTCTATCTGCAGAACAGGTGCATTATCGTTTCTGAAATGATAATATGTTCTCTGCCACAAATCAGTATTAGGATTTGTTATGATTTCAATTTTATCGGCAGAAATTGAGTAGTCCGCAGGCTCTCTTGTCCATTTTAATTTATTTACATCAAAATTCATTTTAACACCTCTGAAAATTGGGGTTTATCGAAATGCAAAGTGCAAAATGCAGGGTCTGCGACGCGATTTTATATCTCACTAATACAGAAAGCAATGCTATGTAGGGTCGCTTCATGAAGCGACCGTTCCAAAGTATGTAATTAAACTACAAACGGGCGATTCGTGAATCGCCCCTACAAGATTACATAACCATATCAATGACCCCGACAAATTCAAATTTATTAACTACATTATATCATTCCCGCGTTTTGCGTTCAATCCCCTTTTCAATGATTATAGTAGGGACTTTTGCAATTGAATAAAAATTTATTCTCTGCACAAACTGAATAAAAAGGAGTGTCAATATGAACGAGAATACAAATAACACAAACGATATAAACGGCAGTGAGCTTGTTAAGAATACACTTGACGAAATCCCTGAGGCAAAATCGAATGCCAAGCGAATTACAGGACTTGTGAAAGAAAACGGGCGGGTTACGGGTTATCAGTTGTCCGATGACACAATCGTCGAAAAGCCACAGGCGGTACAGATGGCAAAGCAAGGCGAAATTACAGGTGTGGGCATTGCTCACCGTGGCGACAACGAGTATCTCAAATCAATCCCCAACGACAAAGAAAATGACAATCTCGGCAATCTGCCCGCTGTAACTGAGCATTAATGTGAGAAGAACACAATACAATCATCACTCGCATTGTGAGTCTATAAACAACTAAATAAAGTAAACCCACCATAAAGGTGGGCCTTTTTACATTTTCTACTCAATTTTTCTTTTCTGCATTCTTTTTGAAAAATTTATCTGCAATCAGCAAATTCCATATTGATTTAAACTCGTTAATCGCGAATTTGGGGTTTAAGCCCTTCATCATCAATTCATTGTTTTTCTTAATAGGTTTAAAGAAAAAGCCAAGTACGAAATTCATTAAAAACTGGGTTACAAATGCCGCAAAGGCAGCACCACAAGCACCAAAGCGCGGAATTGCTATTACATTTGTAATTACATTAACTACCACACCGAAAAGATTGATTTTCCAAAGGTATTTTTGTTTATCTTCTGCTAACAACCAGATGTTTCTTATTGCTCCCATAAATGAGAAAGGACAGAACCACACAAGAATTCTGAGTACGGGAACTGCAGACATAAACTCATTGCCATACAAAACAGAAATTATAAGCTTTGCAAATACTGCAAAAACTATGCCTTGTGCAAATGTTGAATATGTGATTATTCCATAAAGACCTGACATATTTTTTTCATAATTAGCTTCAGATTCTTTTTTTGTTGTCAATATAAGCGGTCTGTAAGAATCCACTATGGCCAAATATGCAAATTGAAGCACTGTAGCACTTGTCATTGCAGATGTATAAAACCCCGTTTCATCGTGACCTGACATATTGGAAAGCATGATTACACCAATATTTTGAAATACTACAACTAACAGAGATGCAATAACATAATATTTACTACGATTTAACAGTTTTTTTGCAGTTTCTATTGAAAAGGCAAATTTTTGTCCACCCAATCTGAAATAAATGAACAACAAAAGAATCCCCACTATACCATATTCTATAGAATGTGACACAGAAAACCAATAAACGCTTTTTTCAGTAATTAACAAAAAGATTTTATAAACTGAAACGCAAAAATATGATAGAAGCATGACTATTGACGAATATTTGGATTGCAGTTTATACTGAAACCAATATTGTGTCATTTCTATCGCAACAAACAAAAGCATAAGGCTATAAAGCACGCAAACCAGAATGGTAGTCTTTTCTCCCGCACTTGACCAAGACACAAATACAAAAACACCTAGCATTGAAAATAAAGAAGCTATAAAATTCAAGGTGAGCGAGGTTCCTAAAATTTCGCCCTCTTTTTCGGGATTATCAATCAACTCCCTTACTAATGTTGCATCAAATCCCAATTTTACAATCGGCAATGCAAAAGCAACAACGGATGCAGCATAGTTAATCAATCCATAATTAGATGGGCCTAAATACCTTGCGCAAATAATGCCTACCAGGAACTGCAGCACGGATTGCGCAATTTTGCACACAATAATCCATTTGGCATTATTAAATACTTGTTTAGTTTTCATGCCAAACGCTCCTTGCTTTTAAAAATCCGATAAAAATCTTTTTCAAAATATCCTCAACCTGTTACACAAGTTGAGGATGTTCTTTAATTTGTGTTGTAAAAATTACTTAAATAACTGCACGACCATACTCGTCAAATGTGTAATTCATATTTACAGATAAGCCATTAGTTTCCCAGACATAATATGTACCATTACGCTTTAAAAGTCCATTTGCCGTTACAAAGTAATAATAACCGTCAACATAATGCAAGCCCATTTTAGCTGGTTTGCCATTTTCGTAATAATAGATTTCACCATTACGAGTAACAAAACCATTCAGCATTTTACCGTCAGGACCAAATTCGCGTTCTGATTCAGGAATGAATCCGTTACCATTCCATACATATTGTTTGCCTATTGCCAATTCGCCCTGTTTTCCGTGAGCAAAATAATAATCGCCATCTACACATACAAGTCCTACTGCACTTGCTCTACCCATTTCATAGTAGTAAAGTGTGCCGTTTTTCTCTACAATGCCGTCAAGCATTTTACCGTCAGGACCAAATTCGCGTTCTGACTCGGGAATAATTCCATTACCCTGCCATACATATCTTACCTGATTTACTGCCAATTCGCCCTTTGAACCGCCTACGAAATAATAATCGCCATCTATGCATATAAGACCTCTTGACCTTGCTCTACCCATTTCGTAGTAGTAAAGTATGCCGTCCTTTTCAACAATGCCGTCAAGCATTTTACCGTCGGGACCAAATTCGCGTTCGGACTCGGGGATAAATCCGTTACCCTGCCATACATATCTTACCTGATTTACTGCCAATTCACCCTTTGAACCGCCTACGAAATAGTAGTCGCCATCTATACAGATAAGACCCTTGGCGCTTGCTCTACCCATTTCATAGTAGTAAAGAGTGCCGTCTTTTTCTACAATACCATCAAGCATTTTACCGTCAGGACCAAATTCGCGTTCTGACTCGGGAATAAATCCGTTACCCTGCCATACATATCTTACCTGATTTACTGCCAATTCGCCCTTTGAACCGCCTACGAAATAGTAGTCGCCATCTATACAGATAAGACCCTTGGCGCTTGCTCTACCCATTTCGTAATAGTAAAGAGTACCATCTTTTTCTACAATACCATCAAGTAATTTGCCATCAGGACCAAATTCTCGTTCTGACTCAGGAATAATTCCATTACCCTGCCATACATATCTTACCTGGTTTACAGCTATTTCGCCATTTGAACCACATGCAAAATAGTAGTCACCATCTATACAAACAAGACCTGATGGATACGGTTTACCGTTAGTGTAATAGTAAAGTGTTCCGTCCTTTTCTACAAGGCCTGTATATGCCTTATAATCATCTTTAAAAAGACGACCTGAATATGTACCGTTCTTTTGTGCGTAACCATAATAGTTAAAGTAATAAAAGCTTCCGTCAATATTTTGACCATATTTCAACGGCAAGCCGTTTTGTGAATAGAACATTCCTTTTTCATTACTGTAAAAACCATCGGGTACAATATAAGCTTTATCACACGAATCATCTTCATTGAAATAATAAACTTTAATCGAGTTACTTTCATTTACTAATCTGTAACCTGATTCCAAACGAACAGTATTTTCAAAGCAATAATCTTTACCATCGATATTATACCAACCATTTCTGTAATAATCCGGTCCGAAGTAATATCTTATGCCGTAGAGAGTTGATGCCCAGACACCTGTAGAAAGCTTACCTGTTTCTTCAAAGTTATATACAACGCCATCAAAGATTTCTGCTTCACCAACAGTAGCGACTAGTGTTGTTGAATCAAAGTGATACCAATCAGCACCTATCTGCTGCCAGCCTGACACAGGTTCACCTGACATTGCATAGCGATAAGCCTGTGCGTCGGTGTCATAAAGCAATCCTGTATATTTAGTTTTTGCAACATTAACACCGTTTTCACCGAAGTCATAATAGTAGTTATCAATTTTATGAACGCCTGTTACTTTTGCGCCATTCTTATAATAAGCGTAACCACCATCAACATTTACCCAACCCTCTTGAGTTGAACAATTTAAAGTATATTTATCTTCAAAGGTTGCGTGAACATCTTCAAAATATCCGCCTTTTTCGGTTTCAAGATTTGGGTTAACAAATGGATACAAACCGAAAACTTCCTGATTTTCAACCTTACTTGAGAAGGTATAAAGGGCATTTGCACGAAGATAAATCTTATAATCAATTCTACCATTTGCAACAGCGTCGAGTTTTTTGTCCGAACCCCAATCTGCTGTTTCTTTTGGTGTAACCTTAACACCACTTACAATGCAAAGCGGATTTGCCATTGTTTCATTAATTGCCTGACTTTGCTTAATCCAATTAAGCTTAACAGTAAGCGTATTTGTTTCTTCGTCAAAAGACTTATCTGACAATGTGAAATAATCTGACACCAATTTAACTTCAGAATAATCGACATCAAAGTTCTTATCGAATGTAACAGTTGTGCTGACTGTTGTCATATCACTTACACGTTCTGCAAGCTGCAACAAGAATTTCCATGCAGAAGCGTCTGCCTCACCTGCACCGGGAAGCATATAAACGATATCTTGTAATCTGTCAGGAATTTCAAGTTGAGTCATATCAATAGCAAACGCATATGTTGTTACCATATCTTCATTTCTATCAACAATCTCATAATTCACATTATCTGTTGTGGTAGAGTTAGAAACAACACGATTCCAAGCAAGAAGCCTGTTACCACCCGTTGCGTTATCAAAGTCAAATGTTGCTTCGCCCACTTTATTAAGCACAAGAGCAATTTCAGCTGTAATACTGCTGTCAGATACTAATTCTGCTGTAACTGCAACATTTTTAATACCTGAAGATTCATTTCCAACAAATGTAAATCCATTGATTACACCTGCATTAACATTACTTAATTCAAATCGGATATCACCTGTGTTTATTGAAATCTTCTTGTTACCATAACGCGCCATTACGGGAAGCTCGTATTCTTCGCCATAAATTATATTCGCACTACTTCTTGAATAATAAACAGAAGTAGGTGTGACTGTCTGGATTGTCTTTGTAGCAAGGATTGTGTCATCCAGCATAAGATTAACTTCAATTTGGGCATCATTTACAAGTGTTGTTAAAACACCGTCGCTTGTAATTGTTGCACAGCTGGAATCAGCAACTGCCCAGTATACACCTTCGGGGAGTTCTGCCTCATTACCTGTTGCACTTACGCCTTTAGCTGTAAACACAACCTTTGAATTTACAGTTGCGTAATCAAAATCACTTTCAATAATTGCGTGGTCAAATGCAGTTGATGAAGGAGCGGTTGACGCAATATACAATGATGTTGAAACTGAGCGTGCATAACCATCAGATGGCTTATTTACAACACCAAAGTCATCAGCACCCTCCTGCTTTGCAACATAGGTGCTGGAACCGCCGCCGTCAAGGTTAACGGCTTGAACGCAACCTGCGTCATAAAGAATCTGTGCAATTTCAGCCATTGAACCACCGCAAGAAACAGGTTCCTGACGACCATCAAGCACCATAAACACAACCTTACCCGTTGCAGTGATACCTACTGCAGTACGAGAAGCTCTGTTGCTGGTATCAGTTGTAACAATTTTACCGTCTCTGATAAGGAAAGAACCAAATCCGCTGACCGCTTCTTTCAATTTGCCTTTATACAGCTCATTATATTCGGCTGTTGTGCCGATAACTGCATTACCATCTTTGTCGATACCAAAGAAGCCCTGACTGTTGACATTCTGATAAACGGTACCGTCCATAATAAGAAGTCCGCTTGGTTCACCGGTACCCATATTAAAGCCACTGCCGTTAACACCGGCGATAACATTGAAGTTTTCTACATCAGCGTTATTTGCCTGTGCAGCTCTCATCTGGTCTTCAACGGTCTGCATCTGCCAGCCTTTGGTTGGGTCATTATCGCCATAATTTGCATAAACATTAACATCGTCACGGGTAATGTCTGCAGTTGCGAGATAATAAACCATTCGTTTACCGTCAGCAGTAGTCGCCTGCTTTATTGTCTGTGTAATACCGGGTGCCAATGTTGAATATTCCGAATTAAACACAGTGAAATACTTGTTTTCATTATTCTCAACATAGTCACCTGCTAATTTGCAGACATAGTCGGCAAAAGCATAACAGCAAGCAATTCTCAAATCTGAAATATCATCAATTTTAAATTCTTTTGTATCTTCTAATGTGGCAATCATCTTGTTGCTTGTATATGCAACATGAACCGCATTACGAATCTGGTCTCTTGTACCTGTTGTACCAAGACGATTCTGGAGGAAGAACTTTGCACGCTGTGCATCATCAAGCTCTTCTGTATAATATTCCATAAATGCGATTGTAAGGTCACCGCATTCCATATCTTCATAATATGTATAATTTGCGAAATCAACAGATTTCATAAAGTAATAAGCATCAAGGTCGGCACGCATATCATTAAGGTCAAAGCTACCATCCTCACAGTCAGCATCGGGGTCTGCAAGGTAATATTCAGAAATAATCGCTGTCATTTCTTCAATTGTACCCGTAACCTCAACCGACTGATTGATACCATCTGCCCATCCGTCGGCAGTATCGTTAATAAGGTCAACGATATCACCTGCCCAACCGCCAACATCGGCGTGATTGAGGCTTGTTTTGTTGTGGTATGTTACATCCATAACACCAAATGTATGACCCAAATCCATAATGTCGCCATTTGCAACCGTAATCATACCCAAATTTTTAAGACTTGTAATTGCAATCCAAAGTTCTGGCTCGTCGGGAGCAGTCATATTAATGTCATCTTCAATAGTTGCAACATATTTTGCAAAACCTGCATCTTCATAGCCCGCCATAATTCCCCATGAACCTGAATTATAACGGTCAACGCCCGTTCTGATATACTTAATTACCAATTCAGCGGGGTCCGTTTCAGGAACTTCGCAGGAATACATATATGCAAGTGTTTCAAGAAGAGAAAGATACATTACAAATGTTTCATAATCCTCAAGCAACGGAGCTTCAAGCATTGGGATTTCTTTATATGTTGACAAACCACAGCGTGAGCAAGCCTCATAAGCCTCCCAGCCAACCGCTGAATATGTAGCTGGTCTGCCCTCATGAGAAATCATATTATGTCCTAATGCGGGAGTTTCTTTCTGTTCAACGGTAACGACTCCGCAAACAGAACAATATAAGCCTGCAGTCATACCGGTTGCAAGACAAGTTGCGGGAACTTCATCTTCGGTTACTGGAGTATGACCTGTTGCATCAATTTCATTAGCTTCATAGCTATCGCCACATAAACTACATGTAAACACAGAGTAACCCTTTTGAGTGCATGTAGGTGCAAAAACAGTTTCTTCATATTTATGGGCACAAGCTTCAGTTGTTGCAGTTGCTTGTGTGCTCATAAATGTCATTGTAGTGCTCTGCTCATAATTACTCACAGTTGCACTTGTAGTCATTGGATTTTCAAGCACTGACTGTAATTTAGCAACTGAACAAACCATATTGTAATCGGTCGCATTAATTGTTCCGTCTGCATTCACATCTGCCGCAATAGCATAAACACCTGATAAACTTGTATAACTCTTTATTGCAAGGTCAATTTCAATAACATCAAAACCGTCGACAGTTCCGTCGCCATTAACATCGCCAAAAACAATAACTGTATATGTTTTAAGAATTGTACCGTCAGTTTTCTTTACAAGAATTTTACTGCCAGTTGAATTGTTGTAGCCTTTTTCATTTGGAACAACTTCCATTGTTCCACCATTTACAACTTCAAAAACATCGGCGGGCTTAGATGTTTCTACAGTATAGGCATATAATGCATCATAATCAATTACTCCGACTGAATCTTTTACAGCAAGAGCAGGAGATTTTGAGCCACACACGGTACAAGTGCCACTGTTGTCATAATCGTGGTGTACCCATGTTCCGTTTTCATATACAAATACTTTACAATCCACGCCTGTATCGTTAATGTTTGATGTACTTGTAAATGAGCCGTCAGCATTTTTAAGCTTTGCTTGTTCTGCGGTAATATCAACATAGTTTATGCCAACATCCTCAACACATGCATCAAACTGATATGTTGTAACATTAGTATTTGGGGTAACATAAACTCTGCCGTTATCTGTACTGTAAATATTTGCACCGCCAGTAGTTGTCAAACTTGTTAATGTACCTGTAGCATTTGATGTTGTATAAATAAAACCGTTAGTAGCATCAAAAGTACCGTTTATACAAACCTCAGCATCTTTAAGGCTACTTTCTGTTCGTGCATTTACTCGACCGGGTGCATAAGGGGGAGCTAAAAATCTTTTGTTATTATGAACAGTATCAGTACTGTTGCCATAGAAAATGTATTTTCCCCATGAGTCAACATCATAAATGAACGCACTTACACCTGTTCCAAGAGCGCCGCTTGCACCCTCTTCAATAACAATTTCAGCACCTGGTAATAATGCCATATCCTGATTTATTGTAAATGTTGCGCCACTCTTTGCATTAACTGTAAGGCTATGCGTAATAGGAAGTGCGAAATCCTTTGAATTGATTGAAATTGAAGTGAGTCCTGTAGCTACATCAAACTCAATAGGTGACATTGTTGCGTCACCGTAAAGGTCAATAATAAGGCGGTCTTTGGTTCCGTCATAACGCTTTTCAGCATAACCTGAGCCGAGAACAAACATTGCTGAATCATTTGAGATAAATGTCAATGTTGTTGTTTTATCAATGAAGCCTGTGTCCATTGTAGCAACAGCAATTTCTTCTGCACCGCTGTATATTCTCAACGGAACTTCAACATTCTGAATATAGTATTGAGAAAATAAAAATACTTTTTTTGCGTCAGCCAATTTAGATGTGTTATTACCGCCCGGGAAATCACCCACCTGGAAGTATTCATAAACTTTTGCACCGCTGTTCGCAGTTACCTTGCCTGAACCTGTAATATAGCCGTATGCATATAAATTACCGCCGTTATTAACGGTAATATTACTGTCTTT
Organism: Candidatus Fimenecus sp.; assembly: GCA_045594645.1. Lineage (GTDB taxonomy): Bacteria > Bacillota > Clostridia > Oscillospirales > Acutalibacteraceae > Fimenecus. The sequence goes on along the minus strand of JAZNYY010000027.1, from coordinate 15,800 downwards.
CTGCATTTTAATAAAGCCTACATTACCTGTTGGCGAATTACCAAGTCCTTTTGCTGCACCGCTCATACCTATATGCTTTGCAGGAATACTTAATGAACCATTAACAATAAGATTGGCGCCTGAAGCCATTGTCAATGTGCGGTATGCAACGGGTTTCGTATATCCCGAATCAGTATAAGTTACATATTCAGGCTTATCTGTATATATTGTATTTGCACTATCAAAAGGAATAAGCAAGGTTATACCTGCGGGAATAGTATAATCACCTGCCGGTAAGGTACCATTGTTTACTAAATGAATTACATTAGCACCACTTGATTGTGCATAATTAACTGCTAACGATAAACTATCAGCCAAGAAAGATGAGCCAACGCCAAAAAATGCAGTACCATCATCAAACAATGCTTTAACCGTGCCATCGTTAAATGGTGTGTATGTAAAGCTTGCTTCTTTAGAAAGAATTACGCCATTACCATCTGTCCAGCCAAGGAAGGTAACACCGGAATTTGCAGTTGCAGTTAAAATAACACCATCTTTTGAGATTTCAGCAATATGACCATCAGCAATAACAGTATTATCAAGTGATACTGAGCCTAAAGAACTGTTGTAATCGAATGTGATAGATGATGATTCTTTTGCAGTAACATAACTGAAATTACTGAGAGTTAAAGTTGCAGTTCTACCGCTCAAACCACTCTTTGACTGAACTACTACTGAAATAGTTCCGCCTGCTTCTAACTGCTTTGAATAAGTTCCCGAAGCACTCTGTGATACTCCGTCAATAGTGAATGAGTTATATGAGCTTACTGAATAATTAAACGAAACAGTAGCGCTTACATCAGAAGCATTTGTAATAGTTACTGTAGCAGTTTTTTTTGATATAACCGAACCTGTAACCGTAACAGTTACAGTACCGCTTGATTCTGTCAATGTACCATTTGAGTCAACTGATGCTGTTACATTACCGTCACAGAGAGTTGCAGACTCACCGGACATGAGCATTGGTGACATTATTGTTATCATAACATCTTCCATATAGCCCAATTTTTCTACCGAAGCTGTATTAAGCACTTGTTCCTGCTCTTCTTCAGTAAGACTTGGAAGCATGGCTTTAACGCCCTCTATATCAGCCTGCGCAGACATATAGGTTTCGTAGTCCATTGCAAAGACTGCTGCTTCAATCTCTTCTTCGGTCGGGTCAACCTTTCCGAGATATCTTACAAGAACAGTATTCACCTCTACTATGAAATCCCATTTAAGATTTCTTTCAGCGGTATTAGTTGTTGTTTCTGCGAGCTCATTTGCAAATGCCTGAAATGGCATACATGAGAAAGCTATAACGATAACTAAAACCATTGCGAGAAGTTTTTTGCACTTCTTAATAATCATAGTTATTACCCCCTGTAATAGTGCTATATAAATATCATTGTTTATTATGATTAATCTATTTTAATTTTTGTTGTGTTTGCAACAAAAGGCAAAGCGAGTATAAAATATGCCATGTAACCTATTTCCATACGAAGTGATGAATTATAAAATGTTAAAATAAAGCATACTACGGACATAATCATACCCATCTGACAGAACAACAAATTTGCATTTTCTTGTTTTGATTTTTTATAAGCAAGTATAAATACCACAACAAAGAAAAGCAAGAACAATAAAAGACCTGCATATCCTGTTTCAAGGAAAAGAAACGCACTTGAAAACCAGTTATAGTGCAAATTGCTGTGAGATTGATAGAAAGGCGTGTTACATATTGCAAATGCCGATGTATCGCAATTACCCAGCCCCATACCGAAAATCTTTTCGAGAGGCTCGGTCAAATAATACTTACTTATAGTAGGTATTGCAGTAAAACGACCCAAATCTCTTGAGGAAGAATAATTAGATGCAAAAACCAACTTAAATATATTTTCCAAATCAATTGCTCTGTTCTCTCCAAAAAGCTCAACAAGCCAAACACTTGCCACCATTATACAGAAAAGAGAAGCAATAAAAAGGAACACCTTTTTCCATGAAAATTTTGTAATAAATGAAGCAATTACCAAAATAACGACAAATAAGACAAAGAAGAATTTCAACTCTGCCATAACAGAAATTACCATTGAAAGTCCGCACTTCACAAAGCATTTCAAAGTGCTTTCATCGCCATTAAAATAATTAAGAATTGATTTTATTGTAACAATTGAAAAGAAGACCACAAGATAGCCGTTACAACCTCTTTCAACACCGAAAAGTCCTCCTAAATAGTCCTGTTCATAACCAAGAACAAAAAACTGAAAGAAAACTACTATAATATTAACCCAAAAGAACACATCCATAAATTTGAAACAGAAGTTAATATTATCCTCATCAAAAAACACGGCAAAAGCAAGAAATGCCACATAAAATCTCAGATTATTTCGCAATCCCCACAAGAAATAAAACGGTGACTGAAAATTAAACAGATAAACAATAAGCGCCAACAAAAAGAATATTGCAAACACCATAATAGCAGGTGTAATATCCTTTTTTATATAAGCCCTTTTCACAAAAATCAATGATATTAAAGCGCCCAACCAACAAACATCTATGATGTATTTTACAAAACCCGGCAAGCCTAAAAAATCTTGTAAAAAGGTAAGAAAAAACGGCATTATAAAAATTATATATGTAATATAAGCGGGAAATGGTTGCTTTCTTATATATAATATTCCGCTGTTATTCTGCATATTTATCTCCCAATGCTAAAGTTAAAATTTTGTCTTGATGTACAATAATAAATAACAAATTAAAAATTGTTTTTTTCTGAACAGTTTCCAAAATAATTTTGAATTACTATTTTCATAATAAATAACATCATCTGTTAAAGAAGACAAAAGAATGTCATTTTCAGAAAACAAGCCGAAAATTGATTTTTTTTGTTTTTTATCTAAATCGGCGATAATAAGCTGTTTCATATTTGCAATAGAATACATATGATATCTTACCGCAATATGCTTAATCACATTCTCAGGCAAGTTCTTTATGCGTGCCAATTCTATAGTTCTTTCATAAAAAGAGTCATTCTGTGCCTGATAACGATTAATATCGAATTTTCGTGAAAGAGAATTATCCCTGACCGAATAAAAATACAAGTTTTCATTCACAACGGTTGCCTTATCAATATCTGCTAAAAGGTCGATTCCGAAATATACATCTTCTGAAAAAAATTCTCTTTCTGAAACAAATCTTTTATTCAGACGCTTGATTGTCTGAACTTTGTACATTTTGCTCCAGATGCTCATACCGATACCGAATTCATAATCAAGCAAAGCGGATATGAGCTCATTCTGAATATCATTTTTATCAAATATAAACTTATTCGTTTTTATATCTTTTTTTATGCATTTACCATCATCAAATACATCATAGCGACCAAATATAACCATATCCGAATTGCTTTTTTCGGCGTTTAAAAGACATTTTTCAACAATCTGAGTGCTCACATAATCATCACTGTCAACAAAGAATATGTAATCACCGTTTGCGTTGTCAAGCCCGGTATTTCGAGCCATTCCCGCACCGGCATTTTCTTTGTGAATTACAGTAATTCGACTGTCTTTTTTTGCCCATTCGTCACACATTTTAGGGCATTCGTCGGGCGAGCCGTCATCAACAAGTATAATTTCTAAATGATTATAAGTTTGATTAACTATAGAATCAATACATCTGTCTAAATATTTTTCTGCGTTATAAACGGGCACAACGACACTAACTAACGGATTATTCATTCAATTACCTACTTAAAATTTCTACTGCATTATTCCAATCGTAATCTAAAACAGCATTTCTGGTATTATTTGTCTTTTCGTCGATTAATTTATTCACAAGCTCATTTATTTTTTCAAAGGAGCTGATATAACTAAACCCTTCACAATTTTTGAATACTTCAGCTTCACCATAGTCAGTAGTAAGTACCGAAATTCCGCAGGAGGCTGCTTCCAACACCGAAAGCGGCACATCTATACAATGCCCTGCTTCAACAACAGGAAACAGATATAAATCTGATAACTGATAAATTTCTTCTATATTCTCAACGAAACTGTCAATCAATAAGGTGTTTTTCCTTTTAAGGAAAGCTTCTTTTAATTGTTTATCTTGCTCACCTTTAGTAAATGTACTTGTAACCAGAACCAAAAAATATTCATCATCCAAATTCAGCAATTGTTGAATATTTCTACCTTCATTTAAATGACCTACATGAAGTACTACTTTGGCATTTTCTTGAATACCGTATTTATTTCTTAAGTCGGATTTTGTGATTTGGTCCACCGGGTGAAATTTTTTTGTATCAACACCCGTTTTTATATATGTGACCTGATTACCTGCAACGGCTGAAAAATCTTTATACGCTTTCTCTGAAACAGTATATAATTTTGCCTTGCTTTTTTTTAACAAAAAACCGCTTAATTTATCTATGCCATCGTGCATTGAAATTAACACACTTAAATCTTTACAATACCGTGATAATATCCATATTCTTAATGATGTAGGCAACATTCTTGCGGGAAAAGGAATATACAAAACCTTATTTTCTTTCCTTAACAATTTAATCAACGGAAGCGTAATCATCAGTTTATTGGCTTTTACCTGAATATCTGTCAGTTCTGATATTCTTTCATAAGAAACAACCTGCACATTTTTTGCTGCCGTTTTAATGCGCTTTATTAAATTGTACGCAATGTTAATGCTACCTTCATCTGCATTTTTAACCAAGCAATTTGTAAGTATCAACATTGTATTATTCCTCTTTAAAACACGCCTTTAAAAAAGCATTGAAATCTTCAAACATAGAGCTATGGCTTTTCATATATTCAAATGCAGCTAAACCATTCCCCGAGGTTTCCATCTGTTTCAAAAATATCTTGTTATTTTTAACATCATTATCATTTGTAAACAACATAAAATATTCACTGAAAACATCTTCAGATGGCTTTTTGCCAAACACCTCATAGTATCTCAATGCCAAAGTTTTTGCTTCTTGAAATTGCAAAGACTTGCGCTTATCGTAATATTCTTCAAGAGTCATTATTTTTTTAGCAGGATTGCCTGCATATACACTATTTGCTTCACAATCCTTTGTAACTACACTGCCGGCACCTATAATTACATTATCTCCGACAGTAACACCACGGGTTATAATGGCGTTCATACCGATAAAGACATTATTACCGATAGTTACAGGGCTCACTGCGCCGAGAATTTGACCCTCATTGATTTTTTCAGATGAAAAGCTTTTAATCACAGACCATGAATAATCATGTGTTAAAATGACAACACCCTCTGTAATTCTCACATTATCCCCTATCTGTAATAACCATGGGTAACTCATGTCTATTCGGTTTTTCTGCGGTGCCCAAATTCTCACATTTTCACCGATTTTAGCACCATTTTTTCTTAGATAATTTATTAAATCTTTTTCAGAAGCTTTTTCCTTATAAACTATCTTTTTTATTAAGTGCCTCAATTTTTCCAAATAAAAAACTCCCTATTTACACATTTCACAAGTGGAACAAGCGTCAAGTTCTTCCTTCGAAACCTTGCCATCACAAAAATCTTGGACAATTTTATTTTCATACATTGAGTATTTTTTCTTTTTCCAAAATCTTAGGAATTTGTGTTTTATAACCCAGAAAGCAGGAACCCAGATATACTTATGCATTGCAGGGGACACAGAGCCAATCATCCAACAATTTCTGTCACAGCAACGCACCTTTTTACGAACCGTTTCTGCTTCTGCACTATTCCAGAGCTCGTCCCAGGTTTGTACATTAAGATTGCCCATAACCTCTTTATCTTTTGTACCGTTACAGGGCATTACATCGCCGTAAGGGTCAATAAAGAATGTATCAAAGCTCATATCACAAGGCAAAAGCCTTTTCTGACTAAAGATATAATTTATAAGACCATGGTTAAAATATGCTCTAAACCATTTTTTAGGGCTATTGGAATTCAAGAGTTCATTTACTAAATTCTCAAAATTCTGAGCAACCATTAATCTGTCGTGAATAATGTTATTTGACTCTACAAAATAAAAGCTATTATGCAGAGATGCTGTTGCAAATTCCATATTCAATTCATTTGAAATATTATATAAAGGAACTAAATCCGAAGCGTTTTTATCCTGAACGGTCATTCCGAAGCCTACATCCTTCATACCCATCTGGACAAGTTTTTGGAGTGTTGTATAACCACGGTTATATCCGTCGGGGAGTCCTCTGATTTCATTATTTGTACTTTCAAGTCCTTCAATGGAAATTCGGATACCAATCTGCGGGAATTCTTTACACAAATCTACAATACGATCTGTGAAAAAGCCATTTGTTGATATAACAATTCTGTCACTCTTTTTATATAATTCCCGTACAATATCCTTTAAATCTTCGCGAATAAAAGGCTCACCACCCGTGATGTTTGTGAAGTACATCGGGGGCAATTTTCGTATTGTTTCCAAAGATATTTCTTCTTCTGGCTTTGAAGGAACTTTGTATCTGTTACACATTGTACATTTTGCATTACAGCGATATGTAACTATAACCGTGCCATTAAGTTTTTTTGACATATTTTTGCCTCTTGTCTATTTTTACGCTTTATAAATCTCCATCAATTTATGATAATATGTATTAGATGTTTCAAAGGGAAGCTTATTACTAAAAATGTATTCTTCAAAAGTCTTATCTTTAAGCATCTGTTTAATTTTCTCTGTTAAATCCGCCGAATTACCCGCTTCAAAGAGCAATCCTGTTTTGCCTTCTTCAATAAGCTCGGGAATGCCGCCTATCCGTGAAGCAATAACGGGTGTTCCGTAAACCTGTGACTCTATTACCGAAAAAGGACAATTCTCATACATTTCAGAAGGACACACACTGATTTTGGCTTTTGCGATAAGCTCTTTTAACTCCTCACCTGTTTTAAAGCCAACATATTCGGCATTAGTAGTATTTTTTATCTCTTCTTCTGCCTCTCCGTATCCTGCAAAAACAAATCTCTGTTCAGGCAGATTTTTTGCAGCGTCAAGCAAGGTTAAGGTACCTTTCTGCTTTGATAAATTACCAAATTCTAAAATATAATCTTCTTTGTCTGTTTGAATAACGGCTTCTGCATCAAAAAAATTATGCAAAGTAACCGTTTTATCTGCAAATATTTTTTGTGTATCTAATTTGCCTTTCAAAAATTCTGACGGACAAATTATTTTGTCAACATATGAATATACCTTGTTATATTTCCATAAAAACGCATCAACTGTTGCTAAAAAGCTTTTAGCATAAGAATTTTTTACACATTTTGTTTTTAAACAATGGAAATAATTACCGTCCAAACATTTTTCACAAATATTTATATCATTATCAAACAACCCATGACTTGGGCAAACAAGCTGATAATCGTGAGCCGTATATATAATTTTTAAATCAGCTTTTTTCTCTTTTCTGTATTTTTCTACTTCTAAAATAATACTTGGAGTAAGATGGAATTGAATATTGTTAAGATGAACAATATCGGGATTAAAGGTGTTAAGCACCTTTCTCATTTTCTTTCTTGCTTCAGTAGAATAAATAATACGAAAAGGAGCTTTAAGATTTTTTAAAGTTCCTTGGCTGAAATCCATGTCTGAAACATAAGAAGATGCACTGTTAGTTACAACATTTTTTTCGTTTGATAAGCCAAAGTATTCAACTGTATGGCCGTGTTTCTTTAACACATCACCAAGCTTGAAAATATAGGTTTCTGAACCACCTTTATGGTACAGAAATTTATTAACCAACAGTATTTTCATAGTTTTCTTCCTCTGTACATATATTATCAATATTCACCCGTATAAACGCGCAGAGTATCATCCACTACAGTATCCCAATTAAATTTTCCGCACACATAATCAGACGCTATCTGTTTATAGTGCTTTACCAATTCGGAATTATCGCAAATGCTTTGCAGCTTTTCTCTTAAATCTTCAACACTGCCTTTTTTAAAGGATATACCGTATTCACCCACAACCTCCGTACATTCGGGAATATCCGAAGTGATACAACAGTTGCCATAACTCATAGCCTCCAGAAGACTAATCGGCATACCCTCTAAATCTGACGGAAGAACATAAGCGTAAGCGTTACTATAAAACTCCTCCAACATTCTTCCCTGTGTGAAGCCTGTGAATATAATTCTTTCATCAGCCATAGCTTTGAGTTCATTTTCAAACTCAACAGTATCTGATGAACCGCCTACAATTACTAATTTTTTTGAGGTATTAACATTCTTGAAAGCTTCAATTAAATATGTAATACCCTTTTCGGGAACTAATCTTCCAAGGAAAAGGATATAACTGTCTTTATATAAATTATACTTCTCTTTAATTAAATCTGCGCTGACATTTTGTGGCTTTGAAACACCATTGGGAATGTACTTTGTTTCAACGCCATAATTATTTAAGAAATACTCTTGAACATTTTTGCTTAAAACTATGATTTCGTCAGCAAATTTTACTGCACACTTTTCACCAAACATAATGTAAGCTGAAGCAAATTTGCCCCACTTTGCGCGTTGGTGGTCAAGTCCGTGAATTGTTGCAATACATTTTTTGCCAAATAATTTAGGTAACCAAATCATTGAGCAAGGACCTTCAGCGTGAAAATGCACCACATCAAACTTGCCAAAAGCGGCATATATAGAAGCAAAAAAGGAGGCAGTAATTGCTGCCAAGCCTTTTTTGTCAATAGTAAATACTTCTTTAATTTTTACACCTGAAATGCTATCAGTATTCTTCCCAACATCAAATTCAGTGCCTGCCACATGATGACCTTTTCTGTTATAACATGTAACACTATGCCCTAAATGAGACATTCGCGAGGACAACTCACCAACAACAACTTCCACTCCGCCCTCGCGTGAGGGAACTCGTTTGTGCCCAAGCATAGCAATTTTCAAGTATTTCTTACCGACACCTGTATTCATATTCCCTCCATACCCAAAACAGCTTTAAAGGTTTTAAAGAAAATAATTGTATCGGTTTTAAGATTTTTTTCTCTTATATATTTTAAGTCAAGCTCTAACCACTCATCAAATGTACAATTATTTCTTTTCGGTGTGATTTGCCAATAGCAAGTCAAGCCCGGTATTACAGAAAGTCTTTGCATCTGATAATCGGTATATTGCTCAACCTCACGGGGCAATGGTGGTCGTGGACCAACGAAGCTCATTTCACCCTTAATGATATTAACAAGCTGTGGTAATTCATCAATACTTGTTTTTCTAATCAGCCTGCCAAATCGAGTAATTCTCGGATCGTTCTGCATTTTGAATGCAGGGCCCTGCATTTCGTTTTGCGAGAGAAGGTCATCTAACTGACCTTCAGCGTTTGCCACCATTGAACGAAATTTGTACAGCTTAAATAGGTTTCCGTCTTTACCAACTCTTTCCTGTACAAAAAAGGGAGATGCGCCCGGACTATCAATTAAAATAATCAGTGCAACTATTGCCATTGGCACAAACAATACCACAAGAAGCACCAATGATACAACAACATCTATGACTCTTTTAAGCCTACTGTATTTATCATTAGAGTCACTTATTATTCTATTGTCAATTGTGTCTTCCTGTCTATTATTGTGCATAGCACAACCTCCACAACTACTCCTGACTTTAAACCTTAGGAGTATAGAATGTTTTTATGACTAATTCTTTTAATGCATCTTCATCAGGATAGAATTCCATAAAGCGCTCACCCACAACGGACTCACCCTTTATTTGCTCTGTACCCAAATACTCATATTCTGATACTTTTTCGTACAATTCGAGCAAATCCTGCTCATAGCAATCAGAAACAGTATATTGAGCCAATTCTTCCCACGCGGTAAGAATAAAGCCCTCATCTTTCTGGACCTTTTCGCGTGTTAATTTGTAAAGCTCTTCTACATATTGTTTTTGACGAATCATTCTGTGGCTGTTAGTACTATCTTCCATACCATAGCGATTGCGCACATAAACAAGAGCATGGTTCCCCATAAGAGTAACCTTTTCACCCTTAACTAAAGTATCATCAATGCCGCTAAAGTCATCAAGGACTTCAACCGTTACACCACCGACTAAATCATTATAAACCGGAACAGCATCCATTGTAACTGAAACATAATGATTTACTTTAACACCCTGCAGAAGATTTGAAACTGCTTTGGCGGTGTTACGACAGCTTACATTCTGCCCGTTACCATAAGTATGGGACAACGCCAGCTGCTGTTTAATTGTTCCGATTTCTTGCCCCGCAACGCCCAAAACACTCATTTCAACCATGGTGTCACGGTTTATGTGCAAAGCCTTGCATGTCTTGTTTTGATTATCAAGAACAAACAACATCAAAAAGTCTGCCTGCTGGTCATTGTCATATGAGGAGGTATCAACATCCTCAGAAAACTTATCAAGACCAATTACAAGTAATGTTTCAACATCTTTATTAAGCTCGTAATCGTCAATGCCGATATTATCATCAATTGAGTCAGTTTTTGGTGTTTCTTCACCTTTATAGTTCTGTTGCTGTTCCCAAATACTGATTGCGAACAGAACAGAACTTAAAAGCAAAGCGCAAATCAAAACTAAAGTTAAAGCCTTTTTTGATGCTTTTTTATTAGTTTTTTTCATTATTAATTATTCCTTAATTTTCTTTTGTCTGAGTACAACAACAAGAAGCATTGAGAATAATGCAACTGCTGCAGCAGAAATCAATGTCTGTGCGGTCATATCAGCAACTGTATTTGTGTTGGGAATTTCAGGATTCTGCGCATCTGTATCAACAACAATTGCAAATGGAGACAACTCATCTACTGTGAAAGTAATTTTATCGCCGTTTAAACTAGCGTTTTCAACAACTTGCCATTCACCGTTATGGCGATGCAAAAGACCTACAAAATTCTCAAGATTTTTTACACTTACTGTAATTGTAAATGCACCGTGTCCATCATGACCTGCTGCTTCGTAATAGCTTACATCAAAAACTTCGCTTACAGCTAATCTTGACACATCAATGTTCTTAAGACTTGCCAATTTTTTCAAAGCCTTTAAGAAAGCTTCTGCCTTTTCAACAATTTCATTGTAAGCATCCTTGTTTTCCTGTTCCTTTGTGTCTTCAAGCTCGTCTACATCAGAATAAGGAGTAACAACGACTACTGCGTCACAATCGTCACTTTCATTGTCAAAAGAGTCAAGAGAAACTGAATCTTTTGAGGGGCTTTCTACAAAGCCGTCCTGAACTGCGAATACAGAAACTGCGCTAGCGAATACCATTGTAATCGCAAGAATAAGTGTGATAATTTTTTTCATAATAATGCATCCTTTCAAATGTATATTTTATGGTGTTAACCATATTTTCTGAAATAATTAATATAAAATATCTTTCGATATACGACTAAGATGTTCAACCGTTTGAGTACCCAGTTTTTTCTCGATAACATCAAGAGCATCTTTGATTCGTGGCGGTCTTGATGTCATATTATGACTGTCTGAGCCTAAAGCATGAATGATTTCATTGTTTAAATATCTGCAAGCTTTTCTTTTTGTTAATGTGCGGATAAAATATGATGCATTCGACTGCATTATAACACCGTTACTTAACAAATAATCAACAATATCAGAGTCCTGCATAAACAGGCAACGCTCAATATGAGCTATCATAATTCGAATATTGCCCAGTGAAACCAATCTGTAAAGTTCATTGATAACACATTGAGTCCATTTTACATTTGGCATTTCTAAAAGAAGAATATTTGTGCCCTCAATACACAGTTTATTCAAACCTTCAAGATTGCTTATGCCTTCGTAGAACTCAATTTCAGCACCTAATCTTATATTGGGCAACCCGTCGTGAAGATTTTCTGCAAGGACTTCATATGCCTTTTGACGCCTGTGAAGAAAATTCTCAACAGATTCGTGATTTGCAATAAAATGCGGTGTTGCAACAACCAGCTCAACCGTTTGTTTAGAAAGTTCTTGTAAAATTCTTAAACTTTCATCAACACTCTGACTGCCATCATCCACTTTCGGTAACAAATGACAGTGAAAATCAACCATTTTGCTTACCCTCATCACTCATTCGCTGATATTCCTGAGGAGCATAGTCTTTGTAATAGCGTTTATATTTATAATTGCTGTAATATGACTTGCCTGTGTTTACGCTATTCATTACAACGCCTAAAACCTTAACATTTGAGAGCTTTAACTGACGCTTGCAGTTTTCATATTCATCCTTTTCAGTATAATTCTGCCTTACAACAAGAATCATACCTGTAAGATATTTTGAAATAGCAACAGCATCTGAAACAATGTTTACAGGCGGAAGGTCAATGATAATATAATCAAAATACTCTGACAACACTGCAAGAAGCTTTTCCATTTTCTTTGATGCCAGAAGCTCTGAGGGGTTTGGAGGAATTGGACCGCAAGGAACAACAAACCACTTATCGTTGATTTCTGTTCTGAAATCTTCAATCATAATTTTATCGCTGTCCAATAAGAAATTTGTAATACCCACCGAGCCATCAATATTCATCTTTTTCGCAACCGAAGGAAGACGCAAGTCACCATCAATCAGCAATACTCTTTTTCCGCTTTCAGCGTAAACATAAGCCAAATTAATAGCTGTTGTGCTTTTACCCTCACCACGAACTGAACTTGTTACACCAATAATCGGGCACTTAACATCTTCGGGTAAAGTAAAGGAAATATTTGTTCTGAGCAATTTATACTGCTCGGTTGCATTGAACTTGAGGTTTTTGTGCAAAGTTTTTTTCAGATTTCTTTCGATTGGAAGGCTTTTTGAGTTTAACTGCTTTTTTCTCATTTGTCATTCTCCTTTCCAATTTTTCGTTTTTCTGAATAGTAACCATACTTTTTATCGCCATACTTACTATATTTGCCGTATTTCTTGTAACCGTCATCAAACAAATCGGGAACCTTAGCAAGTATCGGATAATCTTCTGCCTTAAGCAGATAATCTTCATCATGAATTGTTTTGTCTTTGAGTGCTACAATAACAACAACCAATGTTGCTAACAAGAAGCCAAGCACAAATCCGATTGCTGTGTATTGTGTAATACTCGGTGAAACTTTATGAAGGTCAGGAGTTGCATAACCTACAACCTCCATTGATGTACCCTTAATAATTTCAGCAATTCTTACTTGAAGAACATCAGCAATACAATTTGCAATTTTTGAGGCTTCATAAGGGTCTTTTGAGGTAATGACAACCTTCATAACTTCAGTGTCATCAACCGAATAAGCCTCAATCATATCATAGAGTTCTTCGTGGTCATATGGCAATTCTGCTTGTTCGATAACTTTTTCAAGTGTTGTCTGGTCTTTTAAGATAACAATATATGTTCTTACAAGACTTTGTGCTGCACTGATTTCTGATGAACTGATTGACAAGCTTGCACTACCGATAGAAATTGAACTGTTATTAACATAAAGTCTGACACTTGATGAATACTGTGGTTCAATTAAGAATGCAGCCATTGAAAAACCAATTGCCGCCGTCAAAACTGCCGCAAGAATAATTGCCCACACTTTTTGGAATATTGCTTTGGTGATATGAGCCAAGTCGATTACATAATAATCTTTAAAATTTTTATTTGCTGTTTCCATTAACCTTATCTCTCCTGTTTTCAATAACAAAATACATCATTTTTGCCAAGTATCAATTGTGTTTTTCTAAAAAAAATCATAAAAAGGCACAATAAAAATTTTATAGATTATTTTAACATACTATTCATAAAGTGTCAATTATGTATGCAAAAAAAGCAAAAGTTTTTTACTTATAATAACGGCGGGACTTTCAGTTATGCGAAAGTCCCGCCCTGCTTTAAATTATTTTGAGAATACTCTCTTTTTATTTGAATTCATAATAAGCACTATGCCAAATGCACTTACAAGAAGAATTGTAAACCAAGCATTTGAGTTTGCGTCTGTATTTGGAATTTCGGGGTCTGCCACGGGCTTATTCTCTTCTGCTACAGGAGTTTTTTCCATAGCAATTCGTCCGCTACCGTTTACTGTGCCATAATCTACGGTGAAGTTTGAATACTTTGCAGCAAGTGGTGAATTGTTTGCTTTTACAACTCCGTTCTCAAAGCCCTTAACATAATTTGCAAGCACCATATAGTCTTCCATTACATAGTCAAGCACATTGACTGCATCGTTAAACATTGCAAATCCGCCACCCAAGTCACGAATTGTATAGTTATAGCCTGCAAGGTTGTAGCTTGCATTCAGGTCTAACTCATCCCAAGTATTTGTTTCTTTGTTATATACCTCTACACTGTGAACGCGGTATTTTTCAGGTCCGCTAATCCATACGCCCTTGTCGTCTTTTTGAGTTGTGTCAGGGATTGATGTGTCAATTTTATAGGTAATACCTGAAACATGAAGAAAACTGCCTTCTTCTGAAACACCAACCGAACGCGCGCCCCATTCAAGAGCATCTAAAAGCTGTTGACCTGTTACAGTCTGCAAACAAGCCACATTACCAAAGGCATGAATTTCCTTACAGGTCTGATATGTAATATCACCCGTAACAGCACCATTACGAACACCGCCACCATTCATTATGGCTACATCAACATCAATATTCATATCGTCGAACAGATAATAAAGAGCGTCGGCTGAAAAATCGCCCGAATTTGTTTCTTGCATACGGACAAGTCGATTACCATCTGCATCATAATTATCAAGAATTACCTCTGCTGAGCCGATTTTTGTGCCTAATTTTGCTTCGATTTCACTTATCCAAGCATCTTCAATTGCTTTTACTTCTGCCTTGGGAGTTATATCTGCTAAATCCTCGGCAGTTAAAAGCTCGGTTTCAATGCCGTCAGCAGAAATAGTCATTTTACCCACTGCGTTAAAGTATTCACCCGTCTGTGTAAGGATAACGGGGTCACCATTCTCATCCTCAACCTCTTTCATAGGTACGGTAGAATGAGAATGACCATCAATGAACGCGTCAAGCCCTGTGGTGTTGGCGATTACATCTTCTGAATGCCAAAGAGTATCCGTCATCTCATCACCAAGGTGACCGAGGGCAATAATGATATCCGCCTCTTTTGAAGCACTGTCGATGGCACTCTGAACTGCATTGTAAAGAGCTTCACCGTCGTCACCGCCTGCTATTCCATAAATGTAATTGCCGTTTTCGTCCTGAAAATATGCGGGAGTTGTAGAGGTAAAGGCTTCGGGTGTTGTTATACCGATTACGGCAATTTTAATGCCGTTTATACCGAAAACTTTATAAGCATCAAGCACGCTATCGCCTGTTACACCGTCTTTTTCGTGGAAGAAATTACTTGAAACATAAGTATAATTTGCCCAATCAATAATCTGCATACAACCTGCCATTCCGTAATCGAATTCGTGATTGCCGAGAGTTGCCGCATCATAGCCCGTAGCATTCATAAGTTCAATTATGGTTTTACCCTTGTCCATTGAGCCATAAGCTGTGCCTTGAACATGGTCGCCTGCATCTAAAAGCAAGGCATTTTCATAACTGTCTTTAAGTGATGCCAATTTGGAATAAGTTATATCATTGTCAATATATGTATGCACATCATTGGTGTAAAGAATTGTGATTTCTTCTGTGCCCGATGCAAGTGCAGATATTGGCAGAATACTCAGACACAGACATAGTACCAATATTATGCTTAAAATTCTTGATTTCATATTTTTTCTCCTTCAAGGATTGTTTACTTACTATTACGGGCGATTCGTGAATCGCCCCTACAATTTACCAATTAGGTTACATA
>JAZNYY010000026.1:0-13345 GCA_045594645.1 Candidatus Fimenecus sp. | reverse complement strand
GGTGAAGAGGTTGAACTTTCGGGCGTTACCTTTGAAACCAAAAAAGACGGTGATTATACACTCATCACCTATGATTTTGTAATTCTTGGTGAAGAGCCCACATTCCTCAATGTTCTTGAGAATTCTTTCAGGCGTACCGCGTCAATTGCGCGACTTGTGTGGTTAAGCCTTTTTGACTTGGTAACAGGGCAGTACGGCTTAACCGATTTATCGGGCCCCGTTGGTACGGTAAATATTATTGCTGACGCGGCGGCAGGCGCGGCAGAGAGTAAAAACGGTCTTATTACCGCCCTCACTCTTATGGCGTTTGTTTCAATAAATATCGGTGTATTCAATGTGTTGCCACTTCCCGCCCTCGACGGTGGCAGACTTTTCTTCCTTCTCATTGAGGGAATTCGCAGAAAACCCATTAATCCAAAATACGAGGGGTATATTCACGGTGCAGGGCTTGTACTTTTACTTCTCTTGATGTTGGTAGTAACCTTTAACGATATAGTAACTTTAATTAAAAATTAGGGTGATTTAAAATGATAGAACGCAGAAAAAGTCGCGTAGTAACAGCAGGTAATGTTAAAATTGGTGGTAACAACCCCATTTCAGTTCAGTCAATGCTTAATGTTATTGCTGAAGATATTGAGGGCAATGTAAAGCAAGCCGTTGAGCTTGAGCAGGCGGGTTGTCAGATTATCCGTCTCACAGTGCCCAACAAAGAGGCCGTTAAAACTCTTTATGCGGTTAAAGAGGCAGTGAACATCCCCGTTGTTGCAGATATTCATTTCGACTACCGTTGTGCTTTAGAGAGTGTTGCAGCGGGTGTTGATAAAATCAGAATTAACCCAGGTAATATCGGTGACGACGAAAAGGTGCGTGCGGTGGCTTCAGCCTGCCGTTTACATAATGTGCCAATTCGTATCGGCGTAAATTCCGGCTCACTTGAAAAAGAATTGCTCGCAAAATACGGCTCACCAACACCCGAGGCTATGGCTGAAAGTGCAATGTATCACATTAAACTCCTCGAAAAATTCGATTTTAACGATATTGTTGTTTCAATCAAATCTTCAGATGTGCAGAAAATGGTTAAGGCATACAGATTGGTTGCCGATATGTGCGATTATCCCTTGCATCTTGGTGTAACCGAGGCGGGCACTCATAATATGGCACTTGTGAAATCAAGTATCGGTATCGGCTCATTGTTACTCGACGGTATTGGCGACACAATCCGCGTTTCAATGACCGCAGACCCCGTAACCGAGGTTAAGGCGGGCTTCGATATTCTCAAAGCCGCGGGCATTAAAACCGATTGTGCACAGATTGTTTCTTGCCCAACCTGTGGCAGAACAAAAATTGATTTAATCGGACTTGCAGATAAAATTGAAAAAGAGCTTGCAAATTATAATAAGCCCATTAAGGTTGCGGTTATGGGCTGTGTTGTTAACGGACCGGGTGAAGCACGCGAGGCTGATATCGGCGTTGCGGGCGGTGACGGTTGCGGTGTAATCTTCAAGCACGGTGAGGTGCTTAAAAAGGTTGCAGAAGACGAAATAGTTGACGAACTTTTAAAAGAAATCGAAAAAATGTAACGGTGTGAAAAAATATGGCGATAGTAAAATCACTTTTCGGTGAGTATTTCGCGTGGGAGAAAAATCTCGATATTGCTTATGCTGATATTGTTGGATTTTCAGTCTGCCACGAAAAATGCTCGGCAAGGCTTACCATTAAGCCTTACAGAAAAATTGAAAATGACCGCATTGAAGCTCTTGAAGGCACGCTTTCAAGGGCTGTAAATGTTAATATATCAATCGTTTGTGACGAAACAAGAACAGGCTTTACCACAGAGTATATGGAAATGCTCATAAGCATTTTAAAAGGTCGAAATGTTGTTGCAAACGGTTATTTCAACGATGCCGATTATAAGCTTCACGGCAAAGAATTGCTTGTAAGCCTTAAAAAAGGCGGCAAAAATATTCTTGAGGGCGCAAATTGCCACACAGAGCTTGAAAAAATAATTCGTGCAGTTTTCGGCGTTGATATTACCGTAACTCTTGTGCAGGGCGAATTCAATACAGAGTCAGCCATTGACGAAATGCAGAAAAAGGTTGACGAAGAAATCCGTCGCGAGAAGAATATTCCTGCCCCCACAGACCCCGATGAGCCCAAGCCCCATGTGATTAAAGAGGGATTTCCTATCTATCTTGAAACTCAAAAGGCGATTTACGGTAATCTTATAAGACATTCAAATCTTCAGCATTTAAAAGATGTGAATATTGAAAGCGGTGCGGTTGCTGTTTGGGGCGAGGTTTTCGGCACAGAAGTCAGAACTACCCGTGACGGTAAAAATAATATTATTAATTTCAATATTACAGATAAAACATATTCTTATACGGTTAAGATTTTTGAGCGTTGCGAAAATGCAAAGAGCTTTTTGGGTGTACTCGCTGACGGTATTACCGTTATGGTTTACGGCAGAGTATCTTATGACAAATTTGCAGGCGAAAATGTTATCTCTGCAACTGCAGTAAGCACAGTAACACCAATAAAGAAGAAAGATAATGCAGAGCAAAAACGCGTTGAACTGCATTTACATACAAATATGTCCGATATGGACGGTATGACCGCCGCCGACAAGCTTGTTAAACGAGCAATCGAGTGGGGGCATCCCGCTATTGCCATTACCGACCACGGCAACGCACAGGGCTATCCCGATGCGGTTAAGGGCAAGGGCAAAAGCGATATTAAGCTTATTTACGGTGTTGAGGGTTATCTTATTGATGATGTGAATAACCCCGATACACCTTGGGAAAAATTGCCCCGTTATCATATTATTTTGCTTGTGCAGAATAAGGCGGGACTTAAAAATCTTTATAAGCTCATATCCCTTTCTCATACTACATATTTCCACACAAGACCTTGTATTCCTCGCTCAAAGCTCAATGAGCATCGCGACGGTATAATTCTCGGCTCGGCTTGTGAGGCGGGCGAGCTTATAAAGGCTATTCTTTTTGAAAAAAGCGACGAGGAATTACTCCGTATCGCAAGCTATTACGATTATCTTGAGATTCAGCCCGACGGCAACAATCAGTTTATGATTGCGTCACATTCTGACCCCAATGCTAAAAATCCCGACAGAAATAAAGAGTATAACAAGATTAAAAACTTGGAAGATGTGCGGGATATTAACCGCAAGATTATTCACCTCGGCGATAAGCTGAATAAACTTGTATGTGCAACGGGCGATGTTCACTTTATGGACCCCGAGGACGCCGCTTTCCGTGCTATTCTTATGGCGGGCAAGGGCTTTGACGATGCCGATAATCAAGCACCCCTTTACTTCAAAACTACCGAAGAAATGCTTGAAGAATTCGCATACTTGGGCGAAGATACAGCATATGAGGTAGTTGTTACAAATACAAATAAAATTGCAGATATGATTGAGCAGGTTACACCAATTCCGCCCGGAACATTTAACCCCACAATCCCCGGCGCAGAGCAAGAGCTTCGCGATATTTGTTGGGCAAAGGCAAAAGAATGGTATGGCGACCCTGTTCCCGAATATGTTGCAGAGCGTCTTGAAATGGAGCTTGAATCCATCATTAAGCATGGCTTCGCCGTTCTTTATATTATCGCACAGAAGCTTGTTTGGGACTCTGAGGCTCACGGTTATCATGTTGGCTCGCGAGGTTCGGTTGGCTCATCATTCGTTGCAACAATGGCGGGTATTTCAGAGGTTAACCCCCTTGCTGCCCATTACCGTTGCGCAAAGTGTAAGCATAGCGAATTCTTCCTGCACGGTGAATACGGCTCGGGCTTTGATATGCCGCCGAAAAATTGTCCTCATTGTGATATTCCGATGATTCGTGACGGCCACGAAATTCCGTTCCAGACTTTCTTGGGCTTCCACGGTGATAAGGCACCCGATATCGACCTTAACTTCTCGGGTGATTATCAGGGTAAGGCACACCGTTATACAGAAGAATTGTTCGGCCGCGACCATGTGTTCAAGGCGGGTACAATCGCAACTGTTGCCGATAAAACCGCTTACGGTTATGTTAAAAAGTACCTGGAAGAGCGCGGAAAAGTAGTTTCCCGTGCCGAAGAGGACAGACTGACGAGAGGCTGTACAGGTATTAAGCGCACAACAGGTCAGCACCCCGGCGGAATGGTTGTTGTTCCTAATGAATTTGATGTTTATGATTTTACAGCCGTTCAGTATCCCGCAAATGATACATCATCGGATATGGAAACTACTCACTTTGATTTCCATTTCTTGCACGATACAATTCTAAAGCTTGATATTCTCGGCCATGATGTGCCCACACTTTATAAGCACCTTGAAGATATGACGGGAATAAATGTTATGGATGTTGATGTGTGCGACCCGAAAATTGTTAGCCTTTGTACAAGCCTCGAGGCTTTGGGCTTAACTCCCGAGGATATCGGCGTTGAAACGGGCACACTCTCAATCCCTGAAATGGGTACGGATTTCGTTCGCGGAATGCTCGTTGAGGCTCAGCCCAAGAAATTCTCTGACCTTTTACAGATTTCAGGACTTTCTCACGGTACTGATGTTTGGCTCGGCAATGCGCAGGAGCTTATTAAAAACGGAACCTGCACAATTTCAGAGGTTATCGGTACTCGTGACGATATTATGACATATCTTATCCATAAGGGTCTTGATTCGGGTCTTGCCTTTAATATTATGGAAAAAACCCGTAAGGGTATTGTTGCAAAGGTAGGCTTCCCCGAGGGTGCAGAGGACGCAATGCGTGCTTGCAATGTTCCCGAATGGTATATGGACTCTTGCCGTAAAATCAAATATATGTTCCCCAAGGCTCACGCGGCGGCTTATGTTATCGCAGCGCTTCGTCTTGGTTGGTATAAAATTTACAGACCTACAGAGTATTACACTGCATTTTTGACTGTTCGCGGCGGTGACCTTGACGCAGTAACCGTTCTTCAGGGCAGAGATGCCGTAAAGCGCAAAATGGTTGAGCTTCACGGACCTCTTAATGCAGAGCCTAAAGACAGAAAGCCGATGACCGCCAAAGAAAAAGACCAATTCACAACCTTGCAGGTAGTAAATGAAATGATGGCTCGCGGAGTTGAGCTTTTGCCCGTTGATATTTATAAATCACGCGCTACTACATATTTCATTGAAGACGGCAAAATAAGAATGCCTTTCTCGGCACTTTCGGGCGTTGGTGAAAACGCGGCAAAGGGACTTGAAACGGGCAGAAATGACGGCAAGGGCGAATTTGTGTCAATTGACGATTATCAGGCAAGAACAGGTGCTTCAAGTGCTGTTGTTACCGCGCTTCGTGAGGTTGGCGCGCTTGAGGGACTTCCCGAAACTGCACAAATTTCATTTTTCGGATTTTAATAGGTAACCACTTCTTAAATCTTGGTTACAATTCTCAGTGGCTAATTTCCCGTCATAACTCGTCCAAAATACTCGTTAATACACAAAGTATTGCCTGCGTTTTTTGACGGTTCTGACGAAAAATTATCTCGCTGATAATTGCAACCCGATTTATTCAGTGGTTACATTTTGCTACATTTTAAAAAATGTGGCTTGACTTCGGAACTTTATTATGCTAACATAGTAGCACGCTAAAGTGTATAGGTCAAAAGTGCGTTATAAAAGATATTTTTAAGGATAAATTTTTATGAAAAATTACTCTAAAATCACCCCGGAGGGCACAAAAGATTATCTTCTTTCTGAAAGCCGAGCAATCCGCTTTGCAGAGAAAAAGCTTTCTGCTCTCTTTAAGTCAAAGGGTTATCAAAAGGTGATGACTCCCACAATAGAATTTTTCGATGTGTTTAATCGCGAAAGCTCGGGCTACAGTCCCGAAAATCTTTATAGTCTTACCGATTCATACGGCAGACTTTTAGTGCTTCGCCCCGATTCAACACTTCCCATTGCCCGTCTTGCATCAACAAGACTTCAAAATGCAACTTTGCCACTTCGCATTTATTATAATCAGAATGTTTTTCTTCGTCAGAAGAATTTAACGGGCAGAAGTGACGAGGCAACACAAAGCGGTATTGAGCTTATGGGTGTGGGCGGAATTCGTGCCGATTTAGAGGTTATTGCCACCGCAGTCGAGGCTATTGAGTGTTGTACTTCGGCAGACTTCAAGCTTGAAATCGGTCACGCAGGCTTCTTCAAGGATTTGTGCAGTAAATTGGGCGTTGATGACGAAATCGTAAGTCAGATTTACGATTGTGTTGAAAGCCGTAATTTTGTGTCACTTAATAAAATTCTTGATAATATCGGCGAAAACGCAGTAACAAAATGCATTCGCAACTTGCCCCGTTATTTCGGCGGACTTGATGTTATTGAAAAAGCAAAACAGATTGAAATTGGTGACGAGGGTAAAAAGAGTCTTGAATATTTAAAAGAACTCTATATTCAGCTTGAAAAAATGGGGCTTGCTGATAAAATTATCATTGATTTGAGTCTTGTTAACCGCACAAATTACTATACGGGAATAATCTTTAAAGGTTATTTGCAGGGTAGCGGTGTTTCGGTTGTTTCGGGCGGTCGTTATGATTTGCTTGGTCTTGAATTCGGCAGAGATATGCAGTCAACGGGCTTCGGTATTGAAACGGGCGATTTGGCAACAGTTATGCTTTCAAGAGGCGAGGTCGAAGAAGAAATCTTACCGCAGATTATCGTTTGGGGTGCTGATGAGTTTATTACAAATGCACTTGAATACTCAAAATCACTTCGCGACAGCGGTGTTTATTGCGAAATTTCAGATTTCGCAACAAAAGAAGAAACAATAGAATATGCAAAGAATAAAAACTTTAAAACAGTTTGCATAATAGATGAAAACGGAACAAGCGAGGTGCAGTTATGAGCTTGAGAATTGCGCTCACAAAGGGCAGACTTGAAAAACAAACTATTGCTCTTTTTGAAAAAATGGGGCTTGACTGCGATGAGCTTATAAACAAGGGCAGACGCCTTATTTTAAAGGTTAACGATTACGAGGTAGTGCTCGCAAAGGCGGCAGATGTTATTACATATGTTGAGCACGGTGTTTGCGATATCGGTATTGTAGGTCGCGACACAATCGTAGAAAACGGCAAAAGCTTTTATGAAATGATGGATTTAAACCTCGGTAAATGCGATTTTGCACTTGCGGGTAAAAAAGGCACATCATTTTATGACGGCTTTAATACAAAACGAATTGCAACAAAATATCCCAATGTAACAAAAGCATATTTTGAGGGCAGGGGAATGGATGTTAAAATCATCAAAATTGAGGGTTCTGTTGAGCTCGCTCCACTTCTCAACCTTGCTGACGGTATTGTGGATATTGTTGAAACAGGAACAACTCTCAAAGAAAACGGACTTGAGGTAATCGAAAAGATTATGCCCATTTCAGCCCGCGTTATCGTTAATATGGCAAGTATGAAACTTCGCCGTGACGAAATTGATGAGTTCCTTATGAAAATGGAAAATGTAATCCCAAAGGATTAAGGTGATATTATGATAAATACAGTTTTTGCAGACGGTAGGGCAGATGAAGCCCTCATCGCACAACTTAAAGAGCGCAGTGGTGAGGTTGATAAAAAGGTAACTGCAACTGTCAATGATATTCTTGAAAATGTTAAGGCAAACGGTGATAAAGCCGTGCTTGAATACACAATTAAATTTGACGGCAAAGCTCCCGAAAAGGCAGAAATCACAAAAGAAGAAATTGATGTCGCAATTGAAAAATGCGACCCATTCTTTGTAAAATCCCTTGAAGATGCCGCAGAGAATATTCGCGATTTCCACGAAAGACAAAAACAACAAAGCTGGCTCACAACCAAAGAAAACGGCGTTATTATGGGTCAGCGCGTTCGCGGACTTGAGCGCGTTGGTCTTTATGTACCCGGCGGAACAGCAGCTTATCCCTCAAGCGTATTGATGAACGCAATTCCCGCAAAAATCGCAGGGGTTAAAGAGCTTATTATGGTTACTCCGCCCTCAAAGGACGGCACACCAAACCCCGATATTCTCGCTGCCGCAAAAATTGCAGGCGTTGACAGAGTTTTCTTGATGGGCGGTGCACAGGCGGTTGCAGCTCTCGCTTACGGTACAGAAACCGTACCAAAGGTTGATAAAATCGTCGGCCCCGGTAATATCTTCGTTGCTACTGCAAAGAAGCTTCTTTACGGCACGGTTGATATTGATATGGTTGCAGGACCAAGCGAAATTTTGATTGTGGCTGACGAAACCGCCAACCCAAAATTCCTTGCCGCAGACCTTATGAGTCAGGCAGAGCACGATGTTCTGGCAAGCTCAATTCTTATTACTACAAGCGAGAAAATTGCAGAAGAAACCAAAAAAGAATTAGCCCGTCAATGCGCAACTCTTTCTCGTAAAGAAATTATCGAAAAATCACTTAAGGATTTCGGTGCAATCATCATTTGCGACAGTATGGATAAAGCGGTTGACTTTGCAAACCGTCTTGCTCCCGAGCACCTTGAAATGTGCGTAGAAAATCCCTTAGAATATATCGGCAGAATGGATAACGCAGGTAGCGTGTTCCTTGGTAATTATTCTCCCGAGCCACTCGGTGATTACTTTGCAGGGCCAAACCATGTATTGCCTACCAGCGGAACTGCAAGATTTTTCTCACCCTTGTCAGTTGACAGCTTTATTAAAAAATCAAGCTTTATTTATTACACCGAAGATGCACTTCGCGATTGCAAAGATAAAGTGGTTTCTCTTGCAGAAACAGAGGGCCTGACCGCCCACGCAAATTCAATTAAAGTCAGATTTGAGGACTAAAAATGTTTCAGTTAAACGAAAAAGTCAAAAACTTAACACCATATGAGCCAATCAGCGGTGAATATGAAATTCGTCTTGATGCAAATGAGTCATTTTTGAAAGTACCTGAAGAAATTGAGAACGAAATGGTTGAGGCACTTCGTAATACCGCACTTAATCGTTATCCCGACCCAATGGCAATAAAATTGGTTGAGGGCTTCTCAAAATATTTCAAGGTAAATCCCGATTGTGTTACCGCGGGTAATGGCTCGGACGAAATAATTTCTGTAATAATGAATGCATTTTTGCAAAAGGGTGACAAAATTTTAACTCTTGAGCCCGATTTCTCAATGTACCGTTTTTATGCAGAGATTGCCGAGTGCGAAAGTGTTAAATATCAGAAAAATGACGATTTGGATATTGATATTGACGAGGTAATTGCACTTGCCAACAAAGAAAAGGTACGAATTGTTATCTTCTCAAACCCTTGCAACCCCACATCAAGAATTATCAGAAAAGACGATATAAGAAAGCTTATAAAGAGTGTTGAGGCTCTCGTAGTGCTTGACGAAGCATATATGGACTTTGCAGAGGATGAAAGTTTGCTCGATGAATTTGAGAATTACGATAATCTTATAATTCTCAAAACCTGCTCAAAGGCATTGGGCTCGGCAGCGTTACGTCTTGGATTTGCAGTTTCAAATAAAACTCTTACCAATGTAATTCGCGCGGTGAAGTCTCCTTATAATGTGAATTCAGTGTCGCAGGCTCTCGGCGAGGTGCTTTTCGCCCACCCCGATTATATTGATAACTGCATTGAAACCGTAATAAAATCAAAAGAAGAATTATATAATTCACTTGTTGATTTGGCATCAAAGACCGACAAAATCGAAAGAATTTACGAAAGTCAAACAAATTTTGTATTCTTAAAGGTAAAAAATGCCAAAGAAGTATTTGAAAAAATGAAAAACTGCGGTATAATCATTCGTAATATGGGTGAATTCTTGCGAATTACCGCAGGAACAAAATACGAAAATGAAAAAATGCTCGCAACACTTCAGGGTATATTGGAGGAATAACAATGCGACAGACCACAATTACAAGAACAACAAAAGAAACTGATATTGAGATTTCTCTCTGCCTTGAGGGTGGCGAAATCAGCATAGACACAGGTGTCGGTTTTTTTGACCACATGCTTACCGCTTTTGCCGCACACGCAGGCTACGGATTAAAGGTTAAGTGTAAGGGTGACATTGAGGTTGATTGTCACCACACAGTTGAGGATATCGGCATTGTGCTTGGTAATGCTCTTTTTGAGGTGCTTGGCGATAAATCCAACCTTGTGCGTTACGGCAGCTTCTTTGTGCCTATGGATGAGGCTCTCGGATTTTGTGCGGTTGATATCTGCAACCGTGCATATACTGTTTTTGAAGCAGATTTTCCGCAAGAAAAATGCGGTGATTTTGATGTTTGTATGTGCGTCGAATTCTTTCGCGCAGTTGCCGACAATGCAAAAATCACATTGCACCTTCGCGCACCCTACGGTGACAATTCTCACCACATTGCCGAGGCTATTTTCAAGGCATTCGGTCACGCAATGAGCATTGCAACCGAAGTAGCAGACAAAACACTTTCAACAAAGGGGACTTTATAATCAATGATAATTTTTCCCGCAATAGACATAAAAGATAAAGAATGCGTCCGCCTTTATAAAGGGGACTTTGCCACTGCGGGCAAGGTTGCTGACAGTTATATGGAAACTGCGCTCAATTTCCGCAAGGCAGGGGCAGAGTGGATTCATATGGTGGATTTAAACGGCGCACTTGACGGAGTACGCATAAATAGTGAAATCTTTCTTGATGTCCAGAAAAACAGCGGACTTAAAGTTGAGGTCGGCGGAGGAATCCGCACAATGAATGACGTTGATTTTTACATACAGAATGGAATTGAGCGCGTAATCATCGGCTCGGCGGCACTTAAAAATCCACAGCTTGTAAAAGAAGCCTGTAAAGAGTTCGGCGACAGAATTGCAGTGGGCATTGATGCCAAGAATGAAATGGTCGCAACTGAGGGCTGGACCGAGAAAAGTGACACTCATTATATCGACCTTGCAAAACGAATGGAAGATTTTGGTGTAAAGTATATTATCTTTACGGATATTGACTGCGATGGAATGCTTTCAGGACCGAATTTAGAGCAATTAGTTAAGCTCAATGAAGCGGTTTCTTGCAGCATTACCGCAAGCGGAGGCATCAAAGATTTGAGCAATATCATGGCTTTGAAGGCTGTGAATATGTATGGCGCAATCTGTGGTCGCTCAATTTACAGCGGTACATTAAGCCTTGCTGAAGCAATTAAGGAATGCGAGGTGTAAAGCCGTGAACCTTGACAGATTTTTTGTAAAAGGCGAGCTTATACCCACCATAATTCAAGAAGAAAAAACGGGCGAAATCTTAATGCTTGCCTATATGAATAAAGAGTCTCTCGCAAAAACACTTGAAACGGGTTACACTTGGTTCTGGAGTCGTTCTCGTCAGGAACTCTGGAACAAAGGTGCAACCTCAGGGCACACGCAAAAGGTGATTTCAATCCACGGTGATTGCGATGATGACACACTTTTAGTAAAAGTTGAGCAGACAGGCCCCGCTTGTCATACGGGCAGTAAATCCTGCTTTTTCAATGAGGTAATGAACAATGAATGATACATTAGTAAATCTTTATAACACAATTCTTTCACGCAAAGAAGACCAGCAAGAGGGCTCATATACCTGCTATCTTTTTGAAAAAGGTCTTGATAAAATTCTCAAAAAGGTGGGCGAGGAGTGCTCTGAAACCATCATCGCCGCAAAAAACGGTAACAAAGAAGAAACAGTTGGCGAAATCAGCGATTTGATTTTTCACCTTTTCGTAATGATGGCAAATGAGGGTATCGCCGTTGAAGATGTTATGGCAGAGCTCGACAAACGAAGTGCAAAAACGGGCAACCTCAAAACATTTCATCAGGTAGATAAAAATTCATAAATAAACCTTATTATTAAAGGAGAGATAGATATGGAAA
The DNA here is from genome assembly GCA_045594645.1 of Candidatus Fimenecus sp. Taxonomy (GTDB): domain Bacteria; phylum Bacillota; class Clostridia; order Oscillospirales; family Acutalibacteraceae; genus Fimenecus. Next base: position 1,523 of record JAZNYY010000026.1, on the reverse strand, counting down.
TTTTGTGGATTATTCTTGGACTTTTAGGTCTTTTTATTGTGGTAACGCTTATTCGTGCCGCATTCTTCAAAGAGCCTAAGGTTGAAAAAGCACCTCTTGAGCCCGAAAATGTCAATATGGAAAAATATTGTCAGGACTTGAGTGACGCAATCAAAATCAAGACAATTTCTAACTATGACCGTGAGCTTGTGGATTGGGCTGAATTCGACAAATTCCACGCATTTTTAGAAGAGCGTTTCCCGCTTGTTCATAAGACAATGACCAAAACAAAGGTTGCAGACGCAAGCCTTGTTTTCGAGTGGCAGGGCACAGACCCCTCACTTGACGGTATTGCTATGCTTGCTCATCAAGATGTTGTGCCCATTACTGCGGGAACAGAAGCAGATTGGGAACACGAGCCATTCAGCGGTTATAATGACGGCGAATTCATTTGGGGACGCGGTGCAATGGATATGAAAAACCACCTCATCGCAGTTATGGAGTGTATGGAAGAGCTTATAGCCGAGGGTTATCAGCCAAAGCGTTCAGTTTTCATCTGCCTTGGTCATAACGAAGAGGTTGTTGCAGCACCCGATAACGGTGCAAAGCAGATTGCCGCATATCTTAAAGAAAAAGGTGTTCACCTTGAGGCAGTTCTTGACGAAGGTGGCGCAATTCTTCCCGTTAAGCTTGGTAAGCTTCTCGATATTAACCTTACAGGTGTTGGTATTGCCGAAAAGGGTAGTGTTAACTATAAGGTAAGCGTTAATGCAAAGGGCGGTCATTCATCACAGCCTCCCAAGCATACCGCAGTTGGTAAGCTTGCAGATGTTATTAAGGATATCGAAAATCATCAGTTTAAGTCAACAATGCCCGATTACTTAAAGCAGTTGCTCACCCGCGTTGGTAAGCGTGCAGGTTATCCCTTAAAGGTTGTCCTTGTAAATGTGCCGATACTCAAGCCCCTTATTCTCAAAATTATGAGCTCAATTCCAATGGCTGCATCACTTGTTCGTACTTGTACCGCTGTTACAATGGCAGAGGGTAGTCCGCAGTTCAATGTTCTTCCTCAGAAGGCATCAGTAACGGTTAACTTCCGCACAATGCCTGGTTGTACAATAAAGGATGTTGAACAGCATATCCGCGACAGCGTAAAGAATAAGGATATTGAGATTGAATTCCTCGTTGGCAAAGAGTCTTCACAGGTATCGCCAACAGATACAAGAGCCTTTGAGACAATCAGAGAGCTTGCTGAGGCTTCAAACGAGAAAAACCTCGTTACACCATTCCTCGTAATGGGCGGAACAGACGCTTATAACTATGAGCCCGTGTGCGAGAATATTTACCGTTTTGCACCATTCGTTGCAGATACAAAGCTTCTCCTCTGTACACACGGTACAAACGAGCGACTTCCCATCGCCTGCGCAGAAGAGGCAATTGCGTTCTTTAAGCGTTATACACGCAGAATGACACAAGATTAATTCTTTTTGGCATATTTTCCGCAATACTTCCTTGCTTTCGGCTCGCGGTATACTCGATATAGC
>JAZNYY010000025.1:0-19720 GCA_045594645.1 Candidatus Fimenecus sp. | reverse complement strand
CACGGCGGAATAATCAAAATTACCGACGAGCAATATGCCAAACTCATTGAAGAGTTTGGCATTGATGAATAAAATAAAAGGGCTGTTCGAACAGTCCTTTTTTGTTAAATAAATTTGAATTTGTCTGACTCGTTTATATGGTTATGTAATCTTGTAGGGGCGATTCACGAATCGCCCGTTTGTAGTTTAATTACACACTTTGGAACGGTCGCTTCATGAAGCGACCCTACATAGCATTGCGTTCTGTATTAGTGAGATATAAAATCGCGTCGCAGACCCTTCATTTTGCACTTTGCATTTTACATTTTGCATTTCGACAAACTCCCAATTTGTAGAACAAAAATGGGACGCCGAATCGACATCCCACACATTATTAAAATAATTAAATGTTAATTGTATTTTGGTAAGTAGTCACCATGGGCTACAATTAAATCGTCAACCATTTTCTTGATAGTGTCGATGTCGAGTTCACTGCCTGTATGCGGGTCGAGCATTGCAGCTTGATAAATATGCTCTTTTTTGCCTGTAACTGCTGCTTCAATCGTTAAAAGCTGAACATTGATATTTGTCATATTCATTGCGGCACATTGCACAGGAAGTGCTCCCACATGGCAAGGATGCACACCGTAGCCGTTTACAAGGCAAGGCACTTCAACGCAAGCATTTTCAGGCAAGTTTGTGATAAGATGCCCCGTGTTGAGAACATTACCGCCGATTTGATAAGGATTACCCGTTACGATTGCTTCCATAATTCTTGATGCATACTCCTCTGAACGCTCGTGCTCTTTAACACCTTTTTCGAGCATTTCGGCATATTCCTTTTTCCAGCCCTCAATTTGATTTACGCAACGGCGCGGGTATTCATCAAGCGGAATATTATATTTTTCAATAAGTTCGGGATATTTCGACTTTATGTAGAACATATTATACTCGGCATTATGCTCGCTTGACTCGGTACAATAGTAGCCGAAATTTTTGATATAGTCCATCCGCACTTTGTCGTCAGCATCAGGATTTGCCATATAATCGTCAACTCTTGACTTGATTTCAGGGTACAAATCTACACCGTTTTTGTCTTTGATTTCAAGAAGCCAAGCCATGTGGTTAATACCAGCGATAAGCTCTTTTCTGCCATCAAGCTTGTCTTCCATATTAAGTGTTTTCAAAAGATGTCTTGAACAACCCTGAACACTGTGGCAAAGACCAACGGTTTTAATCGGTGTGTATCTCTGCATATATCCCGTAAGCATTGCCATTGGATTAACATAGTTCAAGAAAAGTGCATCGGGGCACACCTCTGCCATATCATCAGCAAAATCCTTCATAACAGGGATTGTGCGAAGTGTACGCATAATTCCGCCAATGCCGAGAGTATCGCCGATAGTCTGTCTTAAGCCGTATTTTTTAGGCACTTCAAAGTCGATAATTGTGCAAGGGTCATAAAGACCAACCTGAATAGCGTTGATTACGAAATTAGCCCCGCGGAGTGCATCTTTTCTGTTTTCTACGCCCACATAGCACTCAATTTTGCCGTATCCACCTTTAGCCACACGCATAGCCTCAAGAATTGTACGGCTTTCTTCAAGTCTTTGGGCATCAATATCATAAAGTGCAAAAACGCTGTCACGCAAAGCCTCGGTACACATACAGTCACCGATTACATTTCTTGCAAAAACGGTACTGCCTGCACCCATAAATGTAATTTTCATAATAATTTCTCCCTTTTTTTGTTAATACAATACTAACACACTCGGCACTACTTTTCAATATATAAACAGCCTTGAGTTAAAATTAAAACTCAAGGCTTATTTTTTACTTTTGTAATTCTTCATCAGTAAGGGCAAGAATTTGCGGGGCAATTTTTGCGCGTTCTTTTATGAGGACTTTTTTATAGACGGGATATGCTACACATACACCCGCGATACCGATTATTCCTACAATAATTCCAAGGGTAAAAAAATGTGTCCAGACCATACAGCAACACATTCCAACACCTAAAATCAATGTACTGATAACGCCTACAACAATAGCAATCATTGTCGCCTTATTTGTTACACCGTTATCAAGTCTTTTGATTTTTTCAAGTGTTGTTTCTTCGCGGGTACAATACTTTTCACGGATTTTTGCAATTTCATTCTGATTGTCTGCTGAATAAGTATATGAAAATTTATTGTTATCCATTGTTTTTTAACTCCTTCAATAATTTATTTGCTCGGCGAATCATATATACCGCCAAGCCAAACACCAAAATAAACACCGCACATCCCGTGGCTATATTCATTTGCTGACGGAACACGTCATCATTACCGAAAGCAGAAATCATTGAGGATTGCAAAGTGAATATTGACATAAGTGCACAGGCAAAATTAAGCATTTTTGCCGCTGAATGAATTGGTTGTGTGGTTTTTCGGTATTTCTGCAGATTTATGATTGCTACGGTCAAATAATAAAATGTAAATGTTGCCATTGCTATTGTCATAATGTCAGAATGAACCGTACCGCCGTTTTGCCAAATCATCTGCACAGCCATAACCGACATAGCAATGTTGACAATAAACATTACAACACCAACTATGCGATATATTTTCAATTCAAAAATCATTCGGGTGCCGTCAGCCTTTTTATTTGCCCTGTCTGTTTCTTTAATAAGGAAAAATCTAATAATACACAAAAGCAAATAATACCCGCCAACCGAAATAAACCAAGGCGAATTATTTTGCCAACCAACAAAAAAGTTAAAAACAGCATAAGCCGTATTTATAAAAGCACTAATTAGAATTGAGTTCTGCGGTGTGAAAAAATCTTTAATGGTTTGAAACAGTTTTTTCATTTCAATCCCTCCGCATTTTTACAACAAAAGCAGAGCCTACGCCTAATTCACTTTGAACACTGATTTCAGCCTTTACAATATCAACCACTCGTTTTACGAGAGCTAGCCCCAAGCCGTTGCCCTGAATGGAATGTGAGGTTTCACCCTGATAGAACTTATCAAAAATATGCTCACCTGTGGTTTTTGTCATTCCACAGCCTGTATCATTCACAGAAACAGTAACATATTCTGTATCGGCGGTAAGTGAAACTGAAACCTTGCCGCCATCTTCTGTGAATTTAAAAGCATTTGAAAGAAGATTGTTCCACACAAGTGAAAGGAGCTCAGGGTCGGAATAAACTGAAATTTCTTCTGCAATATCAGTTTCGATTTCAATATTTTTCTGCTCCCACACATTTTCAAAGTTCAAAAGACATTCGCAAAGCTGTTCACTCAAATCGAACTTTTTGAATTCGGGAAAAATCTGCTGATTTTCAAGTTTATTAAGTTTAAGAATATTGGTAATCAAATCTGACAGCCTTTTTGTTGAATTCATTATTGCCGTTGCATATTCTTGACGCTTTTTTTCACTTAAATCGGGAGCTTTTAAAAGAGTTGCGTAATTCTGCATTTGTGCAAGTGGGGTTTTAAGCTCGTGAGAAACATTTGAAATAAAATCTGTGCGCAAAGTTTCAATACTGCCTAATTCCTCTGCCATTTTATTTAGATTTTCAATAATTGCATCAAACTCATTGCGGGTTGAAAATGACTTTTTCTCGTCAATTCTTACCGAAAAATCACCATCTGTAATTTTTTCAGTTGCATCAAGAATTTTTTTAACGGGCTTTTCAACAGTAATTTTTCTGCGTATTACATCACCAACACACAATACAAGACTTAAAAAAAGAACATTACCGAAAGTGAAAATTGCACCGTAGTTGATGCTTGTTAAATCAACATTTACAGTATTAAGAAAAAGAAGCATTGAGCAAGTTACAACAAACGCTACTAATGCGAAAAAAATCAAATACTGTCTTACGCCAAAAAGACTTCGCTTAATTTTTTTCTTACTCTTCATTTCAGCACCGCCTTATAACCTAAACCGTGAACGGTCACAATCTCAAAATCGTCACATTCACTCAGTTTATCGCGAAGCTTGGTCATATAAACATCAACCGTTCGCGGACTTGAGGTGGTTTCGCTATCCCAGAATTCATCCATAAGCTGTGAACGGGTAAAAGTCTTTTTGGGGTATGAAAGCAATTTATAAAGCAGATTAAACTCGCGGACAGTAAGCGGAATTTCTTCACCGCTGAGTGTGGCGGTGCGTTCTTCTGCGTCCATTGAAAATTCACCGATTGTAAGCTTTTTACTGCTTGCGATTTTTGCTCTGCGCAAAAGTGCACCTATTCGCAAAAGTAATTCGTCCAAATCAACGGGCTTTACCATATAATCGTCAATACCCACTCTAAACCCCCTCTGCTTTGAAGAAATATCATCACGGGCGGTCATAAAGAGTATCGGAATTTCTTTGTCAAGATTTCTAACGCTTTTTGCAAATTCAAAGCCGTCAATTTCGGGCATCATAATGTCTGAAATAATTAAATCGAAAACATCGTCATACATTGCGTCATAAGCGGAGTCTGCGTGTAAACAGCCAACCGCGTCATATCCATTCTCTTTTAAGAAAGCACAAACAGTGCGGTTTAATTCGCGGTCATCTTCTAAAACCAATATTTTAAACAAGGCACAACACCCCTTTTAGCATTTTATATATGTAGTATAACATAGATTTGTTAAAGTTGTGTTAAAAAGTAATACAAAATACGAAACGGCGGGAGCTGAGCCCCCGCCCTACTATTTTCTTATTTGATGTGATTATTCAATCTCGCCTTTGCTTCTTCAACTGTTTCGCCATCCTTTGCGAAAAGCTTTTCAACGCAGGAGTCCTCAACCTTTTTGTATGCGCCTACAACGCCATCTTCAATTTTCTTATAAGCACCTACAACCTTTTCTGCGATTTTTTCGTTTGCTTCAACAAATTTTGACATAATATTTACTCCTTAAAATTATTTTTTAAAGCCAATGCACATTGGCACAAGACAGATAAGCAATACGATACCGATTATGCCTATAACAATACCCCAAAGCATCATATCCCACACCATAATCATTGCCATACCAACACCGAGCACGAGTGCGCCGATTATACCGAACAATACTTTACCGATTGTTTTCCAGTTAAAATGGATTTTCTTGCCACTTTTAACGAATGACACAATACCGAGAATTAAAAGCATTACGCCACCGATTATGGCACTTACCACGCCGTAGTTGAATGCGTTCCATTCAGGAAGAAGACACATACCGAGTGAGAAAAGAAGTCCGCCTACCACGCCTACAAGAATTGAGATGAATGTTTGTTTTTTCATTTTTGATAACCTCCAGATATCAATATATTTTCTTACCAAAACTATACACACTATAAGTGCTATTACAACTGCAAGAGCAAGAGCGCCACAGCCTATTAATATTGTTTTGAGCATTTGTCTTACCCCTCTCCTGTCATTGTGGCTATATTCTACTGCCCGTTTGTTTGGGAAATGCTTTTAAAATGTTTAAGTTTTGTTAAAATTTTAAAAAATTAAGCGGTAAGTTTCACCTTACCGCTTTTGCTATGTTATTTCTTCTTTGCTTTTTCTTTTGCGCGTTTGTCGTTGATAATTTTCATATGCTCTTCGTTTATGAGCTCAACATTATTTTCTCTTGCCCAATCAACACAGCCTTTGAGAACTAATGGCAAGAAAACTCTTGGTACTGCAAGAACAGTTTTGAGAGCTTCATCTGTAAACTTGATTTTATCGTCTACGCGGTCCGCTGCATAGCGAACTGATTCAAGTGAAGCCTCACGCATCTGCAAAAGCTCTGCTCTCATTTTTCTCTTTCTGTGAAACCAGAAATTCTTACTGTCGCGATAGCCGTAGTCAACGGGAAGTGCGGGGAAATCCTTTGATTTTACACCGTTGATGATTGCGTCACTATATTTTTTCTTCATAAGGATTTTATCAATTTTGAGAATAAAATGAGCACCGAATTTACTTGTAATTCCGTTAAAATCGTGGTATGGACCTTCATAGCCGTTAAGCTCACCTGCCATATCCTTATCTGCGCCGTCAAGCTCACGCACCCAAGTGCACTCAATAACCTCAATAGCGTCGGCCAAAACCATTGGGCGCACTTCACCTGTCTCTTCCTCAATCATACTCTTTTCAAGCTTGAAATTACATTTCGGCATTTTTTCTTCGGGCTTATCACCGGGCCAAGAAAGTTTAACTGCCTCTTTGAAGGTTTTGGGATTATCATCAATAAAGTTAAGGGCACATTTACCGTTGCGAAGAATATTTTGTGCTGTATTTGATGAATTACGGCAACAGAGAAGCATTGCGTAATAGTCCTTGCCCGCAACATAATAAGGCTGAACCAAAGAATACGGGCCTAAATTTGTTGTTCCGTCTTCACAAAGAGTACTGATTATTACTGTGGGCATTGGAAAGAACAAAGAGGTCTGATAAAAATTGTCAACTATTCTTAAATTTTCAAAACTGCTCATAAACAAATCTCCTTATGTTAATTTTTTATCAATAGTATTTTACCACTTTAAAATTCTGTGTCAAGAAAAGACTTTACAATTTGCATTTTATTGACTTTACAGGGTTTAAGTTATATAATTAGATTTAGAAATTTTGTTGTGAGGTATGTACTATGACACAGTTTGAAAAGCGATTCAAAATTGACTGCTCTCCCGTGGCACCTGAAAGTCAGGTTATTGTGCGCGGTGGCACAAGACTTACTGTTATTACCCCCTGCCTTTTGAGAGTTGAATATGAAAAAGACGGTAAATTCTGCGACGAGCCTACACAGAGTGTGTGGTTCAGAGATTTTTGTGATACAGCATACGAGCTTAACGAATCGGGCGACACAGTTGAAATCAAGACCGAAAAGGCAAGCTTTGTTTATTCACTCAGTGCCCGCAAGATGCTCAACATTAAGCTTTCTGACGGCAGACTTGTTACAGATTACAAATCAGGCAATTTAAAGGGCACTTGCCGTACACTCGATATTACTGCGGGTATTATCAAAATCGGTGACGGTGTATGCTCTAAAAACGGTGTTGCCATTATGGACGACAGCAATACTCTTGTTTTAAAGGCTGACGGAACAATTTTACCCCGCGATAATAAAGAGAGCGACAAATATTACTTCGCATACGGTAACGATTACATAGGCGCTACCACAGACCTTTATAAGCTTACGGGCAAGGTTCCGCTTATCCCCCGCTATGCTCTTTCTAACTGGTGGAGTCGCTATAAGGCATATTCACAGGACGAATATTTAAGCCTTATGGATAAATTCAAGGAAGAAGAAATCCCGATTACTGTTGCAACCGTTGATATGGATTGGCATTGGGTTGACATTAAATCCAAGTTCGGCAAGGATGCTCACAAAGCAGGACATCATTTGAACTTTATGGAATATGTTTACGATGTATGGTCAGTGGGTTGGACAGGATACAGCTTTAATACAGACCTTTTCCCCGATTATGAGGAATTTTTAAGAAAGCTCAAGGCTGACAATTATCATATTACCTTTAACATTCACCCCTCAATGGGTGTGCGCTGGTTTGAAAATCAGTATGAGGATATGTGCAAGGCAATGGGTCAGGACCCCAAAGAGAAAAAAGCCGTTGAGTTTGACATTACAGACAAGAAATTCACCGAGAATTATTTCGATATTCTTCATCGTCCCTTTGAAGAAAAGGGCGTTGACTTCTGGTGGATTGACTGGCAACAGGGCAAGAACACAAAGGTAAAAGGTTTAGACCCGTTGTGGGCACTTAACCACTACCATTTCCTTGACAATGCAAAGGATAATCACCGCCCGCTTATTCTTTCGCGCTTCTGCGGTGCGGGTAGTCAGCGTTACCCTCTCGGCTTCAGCGGTGACACAACACAGACTTGGAAGAGTCTTGATTTCCAGCCCGGATTTACTGCAACTGCTTCAAATATTGCATATCCTTGGTGGAGTCACGATATCGGCGGTCATTGTATGGGCAAAAAGGACGACGAGCTTTATCTTCGTTGGGTACAGTTGGGTGTATTCAGCCCCGTAATGCGACTTCACTCAACAAACAATGAATTCGCAGGCAAAGAGCCTTGGAATTACAGCGGTCCCGTTGGCAGAATTGCAACTGAAGCACTTCGTCTTCGTCACAAGCTTCTCCCATACATTTACACAATGAACTACCGCACACATACAGAGTGCCGTGCAATCTGTGAGCCTATGTATTATGCTTATCCCACAGACGAAAACGCATATAACTGCAAAAACGAATTTTTCTTCGGTACAGAGTTGATTGTTGCTCCAATCACAGAGCATACATCAAAGAAAACTAATCTTGCAGGTGTTAATGTGTGGATTCCCGAAGGCAGATACACAGACATCTTCACAGGCAGAATTTACGAGGGTAATCAGTTCGTTAAAATGTATCGTGATATTGATTATATCCCCGTACTTGCTAAAGAGGGCGCGATTATTCCAATGAGCGCAAACGACAGAACTAATGACTGCTCTAACCCTGAAGTTCTTGAACTGCTCGTTTACCGTGGCAATAACACATTCACTCTTTATGAGGACGACGGCGACACACTTTCATATCAGAACGGTGAATACCTTAAAACTGCTTTTGCTGTTAAGGAAGAATATGACAAAGTAAGCTTTGCAATTGCAAAGGCAGAGGGTGACGCAAGCGTTGTGCCTGACACCAGAACCTTTGTTATTAAATTCAAGGATATTGTTGACGGCAAGGTTTCAGTAAGCGTTGAAGGTGCTGAAATCACCAACAACGGCACACTTGAAGTAAAGGTTACTGCAAAAGCAGATGCTACAATTCTTGTGACAATTGAAGATTGCAAATATCTTGAAAACGCTGATAAGAAGCAGGAGCTCACAAGAGTGATTTCAAAATTTCAGATGTCAACTGACCGCAAGGGCGGAATGTTCAACGGATTTATCAAAAAGGATAAGCCACTCAAGAACATTTCAAAGGATTTCAGAGGACCGATTGAGGAAATTCTGAAGCTTAAAAGATAATTGACTTGTAAAATAAAAGTGGATATAATATAAGTGAAAAGCACAACAGAACGGAGGGATGGTATGTGCACTCAAAATCAGGCAATAGATATATTGGGCGAGGTTTATGCTTCTTGCAATCACATTTTTGACAATTCAGTCAAGGATGCATATCTTTATGGCTCTTATGCTCGCGGTGACTACCATTCAGAATCCGATATAGATATTTTACTTACTGTAGATATGAACTCTAATGAAATTGCAAAATATCGCAACGCAATAGCTTCCGTTACAAGCGATTTGAGCTTAAAGCACGATGTTACAGTATCAGTAACAATAAAGCCACTTGAACAGTTCCTGCGCTTTGCAGATGTTTTGCCATACTACAAAAATGTTATCGGGGAGGGTATTCGTTATGCAATATGATGAAAAAAAAGCCTTATCCCAAGCAAGATTTGAGCACGCAACGGAATGTCTTAACGCCGCAAAAACCCTTTTATCCGTTGACAACTACAAGAGTGCAGCAAACCGTTCATACTACACTGTTTTTCACGCTATGAGAGCTGTTCTTGCTTTTGACGAAATTGATATGAAGCACCATAGCGGTATTATTTCAGAATTTCGCAAATTGTATATTAAAACAGGAATTTTTGATGCAAAACTCTCTCAAATTATTTCTTTGCTCTTTAATATTCGTACTGATAGTGACTATGACGATTTCTTTGTTATTAACAAAGAAGAGGTTGAAGAACAGATTGAAAATGCAAAATTCTTTTTAGAAACCGTCGAAAGTTATTTATCACAAAAATAAGTCACCATAAAAAGAACTCGGTAGAAAATTCTGCCGAGTTTTTTGTTTTATAATTCAACTTCTATTCCCACGGGGCAATGGTCACTGCCCATAATTTCGGTGTAAATCTTGCTTTCTTTTACCTTTGGCATAAGGCGGTCGGATACCACAAAATAGTCAATACGCCAACCCACATTCTTGGCTCTTGCTTGGAACATATAACTCCACCAAGAATACTCTATTTTTTCGGGATAAAGAGTTCGGAATGTATCAGAAAACCCCTCATTTAAAAGCTCTGTGAATTTACCGCGTTCTTCATCGGTAAAGCCTGCACTGTGATGATTTGTTTTAGGATTTTTAAGGTCAATTTCTTGGTGAGCCACATTTAAGTCACCGCAATAGATTACGGGCTTTGTGGCATCAAGAGATTTAATGTATTCTCTCAAATCGTTTTCCCATTCCATTCGGTAATCGAGGCGGGCAAGCTCGCGCTGTGAATTGGGGGTATAAACGCAGAGAAGATAAAAATCTTCATATTCAAGGGTGATTGCTCTGCCCTCGTGGTCGTGCTTTTCGATATCAAGTCCATACCACACACTTATAGGCTCGTGCTTTGTAAAAATCGCAGTACCCGAATAGCCCTTTTTTTCGGCGCTATACCAATATTGATAATAACCATCGGGCTTAAAATCGGCTTGGTCGGGTTGCATTTTAGTTTCTTGAATACAGAAAAAATCTGCATTCTGCTCATTAAAAAATTCTTCAAAGCCTTTATTTAAGCAGGCACGAAAGCCGTTGACATTCCAAGATATAAATTTCATAAGTGATTTTCCTTTTTTATTTATTATGAAATTATTTTAGCATTTTTTATATGAATATACAAGAACAGCGGAGAAAAAACTCCGCCGTTTTGATGTTTATTTAGTTTTACCAACGATTTTCAACATATTCACAGAAAGCGTACATATCTTTGATTTCAAGCTTTGTGCCGTCGTCAAGAGTTACATCACCGCTCCAAAGTCCGTGAACCTGATGAGTGTGCATTCTGCCGACCTTCAAATCCAAATCGGTATGATAATCAAAGAATGGCTGCATTGTAAGGTTAAAGCGACCGTCCTCTGAAATAATCTTCCAAGGCTCCATATACTTATCGTCCTTGGGGAAGGTTTCAACATCAACTGCACCGAATTTATGTACCTTGCCGTCATAGAAAAGGCAAGTTTCAGTAGCGTTGCTCTCGTCACCGATTGCCCAAGTGATTTCAAAGCCTAAATTGTGCTTTTCGCCCTTTTCGTCTGTAAGCCATGTAGCACCTGCGCCCCAGTACCAAACCATTTTATGAATTGTGTTAACTCTGCCCCAATCAAGATATGCAAAGGTATCATCCTTTGAGAATTCATAAAGGTCATTGCCGATTCTCATTGTACCGCCACAGGGCATACCAATCTGTTTGGTTGTCATAAAGTAGCGTGTGGGGTCCTCTTTAAATGGAAGAACTGTTGTGATATTCTCAAAGCCCTCAGGAATATCCATTGTGAAATCACATTCAACAACGCCGCGGTCTTTAGTCGCACATCTAAACCAAAGTCTTCTTGAGGTTTCTTTAGTATCGAAATCGAGCTCTGCGCCACCCACATTTACTTTAAATCTGTTGGGCACATCACCTTTCTTTGGTGGAATAAACTTGTCGCCCAAGAAAAATTTGGTGCAATCGATAATTTCGTTACCGTGTTCAATATCAATAAGCTTTGCAGTTGCAAAACCACCTGCGTTGATATTTGCAAAATTGAGCTGAACGGTAAGCTTGCCGTCTGAAATCTGATAGAATTCCCACTCTTTACGGCTGATAATACCCTTTTTAACAAGATTTCTGTCATACTCGAAAACATTGTGTCTTGCCCAGCCCTTAGCATTCAATGTGCCGTCGGCATTGAGAAGAGGTGTGCTTTCGGTGTATTCAGTCTGCTTTGATTTTTCAGGCCAATCCTGAAACGGAACATAGGTTCTTTCCATATCCACAACTCCTTGTAAAATTTTCCTTAATTATATTATAATTCACAGTATGTTGAAATGCAATGGTTTAGTAAAAATATGACAATATTGTTATTTATTTAACAGAATTCGGTTGAAAACTGCATTAGTATTTGATATAATTATTAAAGTATGTTTTTGGGGTGATTTTTATGGAAAACAATGCAACAATCATTGCCCTTTCAGGTAAGGGCGGTGTTGGTAAAACCTCGATTTCTGCCGCGATAGTTAAGCTTCTTGCTGAAAACTATCCTGACAAGAAAATTCTTGCTATTGACGCAGACCCTGCGGTTGGGCTTTCAACTGCATTGGGAATTGAGGTTAAAACTACAATTGACGACATAAGAAAAGAAATTGTTGAAACCGTTGAGGACGGTCAGACAAAGGCGGCAATTGAGCTTTTAGGTGATGCGCGTTATAAAATTTTTGACGCACTTGTTGAAACTGACGGTTTTGCATTCATAGCAGTTGGCAGACCCGAAAGTGCCGGTTGCTATTGCAAAATAAATTCTTATTTAAAAGAAGTTATCAGCATACTTTCAAATGATTTTGATTATGTTGTAATTGACGGCGAGGCAGGAATTGAGCAAATTAACCGCAGAGTTATGGAAAAGGTTACTCACCTGCTGCTTATTACTGACGCAAGCAAAAAGGGAACGCAAGTAATCTCAACCATAAAAAGTGTTGCCGACGAGCTTGTTATGTACAAAAAAATCGGTGCAATTGTTAATCGTTTGCCCGACGAAAGTGTTATTCCCCATATCAACACAAACGGTATTCCCGTTTTGTCATATATTGAAAACGATAAAAATCTCGCAATTTACGACATTGAGGGTAAGGATATTACAAAGCTTCCTGACACTTCAAATGTTGTAAAGGGGGTTCGCAAGGCTCTCACAGAGTTAGAGATTATTTGAGGTATTAGGTATGAAAGATTTAAAGCATCTTTATGAATTTGAAAAGCTTTTGCAAGAAGCCAACAACGAGCTTGTGCAAAAGGCAAAGGCAGACGGCGGTATTGCCTTGGGATACACCTGTTATCATATCCCTGAAGTACTTTTAAACTGCGGAAACTGCTTTTCAGTAAGACTTCGCGCACCCCGTACGGGTTCAATGGACATTGCAACATATTATATGAGCAATTTCCTTTGCGGATACTCAAAAGCAATTTTAGAGCGTGCAATTGAGGGCGGATACAACTTTTTAAACGCGTTGCTCGCTTCTGAAACCTGCTCTGAAATGAACCGTGCCGCTGAGCATTTTGAACTTCTTAATTTAGTTCCAAACGACAAGTTCTTTTTAACCTTCCTTGACGCACCATTTAAAATTGAAGAGCACACAATCAAGCATTATGTTAACCAGACAAGAGTTAAAATTCTTGATATGCTCACTTCAGTTTACGGTGTTGACACAAGCGACGAGGCACTTTTAAAGGCAGTTGAGGAGCACAACGAGGTTTGCCGACTTATGACAGAAATCGGCAATTACAGAAAAGAAGAAAATCCGAGAATTACGGGTTATGAATATCACATTCTCAACCTTATTACATATTGTTGCCCCAAGGCTTTAATTCTGCCCGCACTTCGCGAAACTGCAGAGGAATTAAAGACACGAGAGCCTGACGCTAAAAAGAATTACCGCGCAAAAATCGTGGTTGTAGGTTCTGAAATGGACGACCCCGATTTCACTTCTCTTATTGAGGATAGCGGTGCGTTGGTTGTAGCCGACCGCTACTGCTTCGGTGCACTCCCCGGCAGACAAGAAATCGTTATTGATAAGGATAAGGACATTCTTACACAGATTTGTACACATTATATGAAAACAAGTCAGTGCCCAAGATATATGAGTCACGAAAAGGTGCAGGAGCGTCGCGACTATGTTAAACAGTTGGTTGACGAATATCACGCAGACGGTGTTATGTATGAGCAGTTAAAATTCTGCGAATATTGGGGCTATGAGCGTGCACTCGCCTCATATGTTATGAGTGGTGATTACGGTGTGCCCACCGCGGCGGTTGACCGTCAATATACCGCGTCTGCATCGGGACAGCTACGCACAAGAGTTCAGGCTTTCGTTGAGAGCCTTGAAATCAAGAAAATCCAAAAGGCAAGGGAGGAAAAGCAAAATGGCTGATTACGGTAAGCTTTACAAAGAACACACCGCCATTTTAAAGCACAGAGAATGGCGCGGACTTAAAGACACGATGTATGACTATTACCGTTGGCTTGTCACCTGGAAGGATATGATTAAAATGGTGCTTAAAGCGCCCATATCCACAGTTAAGGGCTTATGGCGTTACAGATGGATGGCATCTTATCTCTCTGCTCCCTCTTTTGTTGACCGCCATGTTGCAGGGCTTCGCGGACCACAGCTTCGCATGGCTCATCTTCACTACAATATGATTGTTAAGCACACAACAAAGCTTATTAACATTTCGTTCCGTGCAGATGAGAAAATCAACCCAAATAACAAGCTTTCAAAGAAAATTGTACTTACAGATGAGATTGTTCCCAATGAAATTTTTATGGGATTTCCAAATCTTCAGCCAATGCCATTGCAGACTCTCCCCATTTTCTTATCTTCAATGGTTGACCAGCAGATTACACCCCCTTACCTTGAGGTAACAGAAAGCTTTGGTGTTCCCGCTGATGTCTGCCCATTGCCAAGTGCCGAGGCGGGCGTTGCAATTGAAGACGATTATCCTAAAATGGGTTGTTGTATGATTGGTACAAATATGCCCTGCGACGGCTCAATTATGAACTCCTCATTCCTTGACAGAAGATTAAATCTTCCTACACATTGCTTTGGCGTTCCGCTTCGTTATGACGGCGAAGATGTTCAGGAATATGCCGTTGACGAAATCAAGGCGCTTATTAAATTCATTGAGGACCAAACAGGTGAAAAGTTTGATTGGGACGCATATTTCAAGGGAATTAAAATGTATAACAAACAGCTTGAATATGAGCGTCAGAAATGGGATATTAATAAAACTCCTTATCCGCAGATGACGGGTGCTTGCTTCTGGCTTTACAGAATTTTCTATTTCAACCTTTCAGGCGGTTCAAACGAGAAATTCTTAAAGGTTGACGAAAAGGTCAACAAGATTATGATGAAGGCTTATGAAAATAAGACTCCCGTATCAAAAGAAATGCGTCACCGTGCAGTTGTATGGTCTTGCCCTGCAAACTACTACACAAGCTTTGCAAACTGGCTTGAAAACTGTTGGGGTATGAATGTTGTTATGGATATGGAAACAATGATTTCATACCTTGAAATTGACGAAGAAGACAAAGAACAATCCCTTAAGGATTTGGCAAAGACATATCAGCGTTCAATTATGCGTAAGCACACAAAGGGCGGTTACAGAAATGTTGTTGACGAGCTTTGGCGCATTGTTGAGGAATACAACGCAGATACAGTTATTATGTATGACCAGATTTCTTGCAAGGGTATGGACGGTCTTTCAGGTATTTTTGATGACCAGGCAAGAGAACGCGACCTTAACTTTATCTGGGTTAAGCAAGACCTTATGGACCCCCGCACAATTTCAAGACGAGATATGCGCGAGCAGGTTAACAAATATATGCAGACAGTTTTACAAGAAGAGCCACTTGATGCATCTCTTCTAGACTTTGAAGACGATATGGCTTGGTAAAATAAACTAAATGAAACACGGAAATATTTTTTCTGTAACAACGAAAAAACCGCAAGGAATATGCGGATATTTCGAGGATTTTTGAGGCAGTTACAGGGAAAATAGGCCGTGTTAAAAGGAGTAATAATTATGAAATATTTTGGTGGATGCGATGTAGGTTCTACCTACACCAAGTGTGTAATCCTTGATGAAAACGGCAAAATGGTTGCCGATGTTACAAACAGAAGTAAAATAAATCCCGTACAGAGTGCAGAAATTGCACTCAATGATGCAATCTCTCAGGACGACGGATTAAATTCAGCAGAAGAGCTTACATATCTTATCGGTACGGGCTACGGCAGAAATAAAGTTCCCTTTGCAGACGAAAATATTTCTGAAATCAGTTGTCACGCAATGGGTGTTCATGTTACTAACCCCGAGGTTAAGGCAATTATTGATATCGGCGGTCAGGATGTTAAGGGTATTTCAATTGACACAGACGGCACAGTTAAAAACTTTGCTATGAATGACAAATGTGCCGCAGGTACAGGTCGTTTTTACGAAGCAATGGCAAACGCATTTGAGATGACACTTCCCGAATTCTCAAAGCTTTCACTTAATGCTAAAAACACAATCCCGATTACTGCACAGTGCACAGTTTTCGCTGAAAGTGAAGTTATTTCACTTGTTGGTGAGGGCAAGCCAATGGATGAAATTGCAGCGGGTATTCAGCTTGCAGTTGCAAAGCGTTGCTTTGTTATGGCTAAAAAAGCAGGTGCGGTTGACAGCATTACCCTCACCGGTGGTTGTGCAAAAAATGACGGTCTTAAAAAGGCAATCGAAAAGGTGCTTAAAATCAAGGTTGTAGAGCTTAATACTGACCCTCAGCTTATGGGTGCTTTAGGCGCTGCCGAATATGCTCGTCAAAAGGGACTTGCAAAGTAACTAAAGGAGAATTAAAATGGATATTGTTTTAATTATTTTAGGTGTCATTCTTGCTTTGTTTGTAATCACTTTTGCTATTTATTGGTTTAACCTTGATATGAAGCTTGTAAGAGTTATTTATGACTGGTTGCAGAAGCACTATGACAAAATGAAAAGGGATAAAAAATTATAATGGATTTTTTCAACTCTTTAATTGAAAATACAAATGAACTGCTCGGTGGTCTGCAAAAAAAATCATTGGCGCATAATAAAAACAATGATTGGGCTGATTTAGGGTATAATCAGGTAATTTTGCAACGCGACACCGCTTTTGAGCTTGGTGGTACTGGCTTTAACCTTATAACAAGCAACGAAATAAATGACGAAATTGTGATTATCGGCAAGGATTTAAATGAACTAAACGCCGACTGCAAATTCGCACGAATTTCTGTTATTCAGATTGAAGACACCGCCGACGAGCAAAAGGCATATAATCTGATTCGCAAAATTGAATATGTTAAATATCACTACTTCCCCGACGGATATATGATTAGAACTTCGTCACGCTCACACAAAGAGGCTGTGCGCGTTTCAAAATCAGCCATCAAGAATGGTATAAGCTTTGAAAGAGTGGGAAATTTGCTTATAAACAAATATAAGGAAATCCCCGCGGTTAAGGGCGTTAAGGTGATTTTTGTAACAGACGAAAATGCAGATTACAATGCACTTTCAACACTTGCAGAGAAAAATAATCAGATTACCGAAACTCTTAATCACATTATGAATAATGTGAATTTTGACTGCTCAACCTGTAATTTAAAACCCATCTGTGACGAGGTTGAGGGTATGAAAGAGCTTCATTTCAAGACATCAATGGGTAAATGATATGAACAAAAAAGAAATAATTTCATTCTTTGACGATTTCGCACCCACTTGGGATAATATGAACGAGCGAAACGATGCGGTAATTTCAAAAATTCTTGACAATTGCGGAATTTTTGAGGGCACTCGCGTGCTTGATGTTGCTTGCGGAACAGGAGTGCTTTTCCCCGATTACATTTCGCGAAAAGCGGTTGTGACGGGAATTGATATTTCAGCAGAAATGGTGAAAACGGCAAAAGAAAAATACCCGCAAATTGAGATAATCTGCGGTGATGCTGAAAGCGTTTCGTTTGAAGAGAAATTCGACGCGGTTATGATATACAATGCTTTTCCGCACTTTCCAAATCCCCGAACGCTCATTGAAAATCTTGCAAAATCACTGAAAATCGGAGGGCGGATTTCAATTGCCCACGGTGCAAGCCGAGAAGAAATCAACAAATGCCATTCGGGAAAGCCGAGTAAAATCTCACTCCCCTTGCCCGAAGCGGAAGAAATCAAAAATCTTCTTACTCCATTTTTCAATGTGGATATTATGATTTCTGATAATAAAATGTATCAGATTTCGGGCACAAAAAGATAAGCAAAGAGGCTGTCTCTTATTGAGATAGCCTCTATTTTTTTGCTGTTATTTATCTTTTACAATGCTCAATTTATCAAATATTCCGCCTGCGTAACTGTCGTTAGTTGCTTTGAATGTTACTGTGATTTTATCTTTGTCCTTAATAAGCTCTGCGGGAATTTCATAATAAATATCGTAAAATCCGTTGGGATTGGGGTCTTGCAGTGTCACATTGGCAAGTACCGTATCATCAACGAGAATTGTGAAGCTTCTGCCCACATCACCGCTGTAATATTTCACCGCAAGGTAGTTTTTTATCGTGTTATCAACTGCCATTTCATAGCTGAACTGACCGCCGGGTGTTGCGTCGCGGAACATAAGCCCCTTGAAATTGCCCGTATTTGAATTATATGCCTTTAAATTATGAGAGAATTCATACTGGTCATTTGCTACGGGAAGGCTGTCAATAACTATATATTTATCCGCTTCATTCTCTTTGATTTCGGTGTTTTTATCGGCAAGGGTAAAGTAAATTCCGTAACGGTTTTCGTGTTGCTTATAATGGGGCGAAAACACTAAATTCTGATTAGTGCCTTTAAGGGTAAAATTGAGTGTCCCCTCTTCTTTTACAAGGTTTTCGTTGATATTTTTAAGCCAGTTTTTGATTGTGCCGTCTTTGATTACGAGAATATCACTTAAATTTGCGTCAAGCAAAGGAATTGTAACATTCACGCCCGTTGTTGTAGTGTTCATTTCTCGGTTTCCCATATTTGCGCTGAGCACCCAAGGACCATATTTGAACGCAACTGTGTTTTCATTATCGGGTAAATTGTAAGCCACAACCTGCATCGGCAAGGTGTATTCAATAACATCGCCGTTTTCCCATTCACGAGAGAGACGGATATGACCATTTTCTGATTTTACTTTTATTTCTTCGCCGTTGATTGTGACAGTTGGGGTGTCCGCACACCAATCGGGCACACGAAGAACAATCTCGGCATTTGCAGAACCCTCAACTGTAAATTTTACATTTGGTAATTCTGCATTTTGAGTGATTTTCAAGCCTTTTTCTTCCCATTTCACAGTTGAAGATGTGAATTGGGTCACATAAATTGCATTTTCATCCTTGTAATAAATACTGTCGTCAAGCTTCGAGAAATTTTCCATTCCCGAACCCGTACAGCACCAGAAATGCTCGGTAGGTGAACTGTAAACCTTGAAAAATCCCGTTGCCATTGGCTGAAAATATGTGGTCATTCCCGTTTCGGAATTCTGTGATGAAAGAATTGCATTTATAAATGTATTTTCATAATAATCGGCATATTTACTCTCGCCCGTAAGCTTGTATAATTCGCGGGTGAGTTTAAGCATATTATATGTGTTGCAGGTTTCACAATTGCAATTTGTACGCTCGGCATCAAGGATATTCGGCTCGCCAAAATGCTCCCATTCACTATTACCGCCCGTAATATATGTATGATTCTGTGTGACGATTTCCCAGAAGTTAGCCGCGGTCTGCAGATAATACTCCTCGCCCGTTACGGTGTAGCGGTTGAGTGCACCGATAATCTTGGGGATTGTTGTGTTTGCGTGCTTGCCGTTGAGCACATCCTCACCCTTATAAAGCGCATCAAAAAGCGCGATTTCATCAAAGCTGTGAGCCGCCAACAAATGCTTTTCTGAATTTGTATTCTTATACAACTGATATAAAGCGTCATTCATTCCGCCGTATTCAACATTGAGAACGGTTATTTGCATTGCGGAGTCCCATTTTGAAGTTCTGCCGTAAACCCAATCACCGAGGTTTGAGGCGACAGTCAACGCTTGCTTGTTACCCGTCAATTCATAAGCATCTACAAGTCCTGCAAGGATTTTGTGCATTGAGTACCACGGCACCCAAGTGCCCGCGGTGTTACCCTCTTCAATCTGTTGGTAATGACTTTCGGGAATTGCCGCAAGATA
>JAZNYY010000024.1:0-21788 GCA_045594645.1 Candidatus Fimenecus sp. | reverse complement strand
AAGCCATCTCCAAGATAAGATTTCCCATAGCATAAGCTAGTAAGACCCCATATGGACTATATGGTTGATAGGCTGCAGGTGTACGCATGGTGACATGTTTAGCTTGGCAGTACTAATAGGTCGAGGGCTTGACCATTATTTTCTTGGTCATATCTTTGTACAGTACAATTTCTCAAACGACATTAATCACAGACCTTTGTTCAGTTTTCAGGGTACATAAAACCTAAGCACCTTCATTCGAAGGTGTTTTTTTATTGACTTTTTTTACTCGGTATGATATTTTAATTTTGAGGTGATTTTATGTTTGCAAATTTAACACCCAAAAAAGCCAATAGATTATTTATGATAATAGTTTTATTTGGATTTGTTGTTGCTATGATTGGTGCTACCACAGAAATACATTTAATTTCTGTGTTGGGTCTAATTGTTATGTTTGGTGCTGTCATATTTAAGGTTTTGTTTTATAGATGCCCTAATTGTGGTAAGTTTCTTGGTAGAGATACTGTAAAACATTGTCCCAACTGTGGAGGCAAAATAAGTGATTAAAAATATAAAAACTAACCCCCGTACTTAATTGTACGAGGGTTTTGTTTTGCAATTTTTAATGATATTTATAATATGTATTAATATACACCCTGAGCTACCATTGCTTCTGCAACCTTTTCAAAGCCTGCAATGTTAGCACCTGCGATAAGGTCATATCCCATTCCGTAACGCTCTGCTGCGTCAACAGAAATATCATAGATATTCTTCATTGCGCTCTTAAGCATTTCGTCAACCTTTTCTGCTGTCCAAGCAAGACGCTGACTGTTCTGGCTCATTTCAAGACCTGATACGCAAACGCCACCTGCGTTAACTGCCTTTGAAGGAGCAACAATTACGCCATTTTCAATGAAATACTCAACAGCCTCTGCAGTTGTTGGCATATTAGCAACTTCAATATAATATTTTGTGCCGTTAGCAACGATTTTCTTTGCTTCTTCGAGTGTAACCTCGTTCTGTGTAGCGCAGGGGAGTGCAACATCAACCTTAACACCCCAAGGCTTCTGACCTGGGAAGAACTCGGCACCGAATTTGTCTGCATAATCCTTTGCCTTGTCTCTGCCCGATGCACGCATTTCAAGAAGATAGTTGATTTTTTCTTCTGTTACGATACCGTCTTTGTCATAAACATAACCGTCAGGACCGCTAAGTGTGAGAGGAATACCGCCGAGCTCTGCAATCTTTTTAATTGCGCCCCAAGCAACATTACCGAAGCCTGAAACTGCGAATGTCTTACCCTTAATATCTTCGTTCTCGTGTGCAAGAACTTCGTTTGTGTAGTAAATAGCACCGTATCCTGTAGCCTCGGGACGAACAAGTGAACCACCGTAAGTAATGCCCTTACCTGTGAGAACACCGTTTTCAAATGCACCGACAATTCTCTTGTACTGACCGAAAAGGAAACCGATTTCTTTACCGCTAACACCGATGTCACCTGCGGGAACATCAATGCTATCACCGATATGACGCTGAAGCTCGGTCATAAATGCTTGACAGAAACGCATAATCTCGCCGTCACTCTTGCCAACAGGATTAAAGTCAGAACCACCCTTTGCACCGCCCATAGGAAGACCGGTAAGTGAGTTCTTAAATGTCTGCTCAAAGCCCAAGAAGTAAATAATACTTGCATTTACGCTTGGGTGAAAGCGAAGACCGCCCTTATATGGACCAATAGCAGAGTTGAACTGAACACGCCAACCACGGTTTACCTGAGTATTGCCGTTATCATCAACCCAAGCAATTCTAAAACGAACTGTTCTGTCGGGTTCAGCCATACGGCCTAAAATATCATATTTTTCATATTCAGGATGTGCTTCAATAACCTTTTCGAGAGAACCGTAAACCTCTCTTACGCACTGCATAAATTCCTTTTTATCGCCGTCGCGCTCTTCTACTCTTTTGAGAATTTTTTCAATATAACTATTCATTTTAAAGACCCCCTTGTCTTGTATGGTAAAAATAATAACATATTATGGATATTTTTTTCAATTCACAATATTGAAAAATATAGTTAGATTTTAACACTTTAATTTGTTAAAAATGACAAAACGCGACTAAAAACTTGCAAAATTCAGAATAAAAAATGTGTAAAACTCATAAAAATGCAAGTTTTTGGTCAAGTAAGCACCAATTTGGTTAAAACATTAACAAATGATTTGTGCCAATTAACTAAATAAAAAATGTTAAAAACTATTCAATTTGTAATTTACTATTATGCAAATCTGTGATAGAATAATACAGATAAAGACGAAAAATAAAGATAAACGGTGAATGTATGCAGCAGTTCGTAACAAATAGTGCAGAAGAAACAATTGAATTAGGTCGCAAATTGGCTGAAAAACTCACAGGCGGAACTGTTGTGGCATTTTTCGGCGGACTTGGTATGGGTAAAACTGCCTTCACTCGCGGAATGGCAAAGGCTCTCTGCGTGAAAGAAGAGGTTAGTAGCCCAACTTTCGCCATTGTCAATGATTACGGCGGAAATCCACCGCTTTATCATTTCGATATGTACCGCGTTGAAACTTGGGATGATTTATATTCAAGCGGATTTTTCGATTTTTATGAGGCAGGCGGTATATTAGCGGTCGAATGGAGCGAAAATATTGAAAACGCTCTTCCTGAAAATACCATAAGAGTAGAAATTCAAAGAGGAGAGAGTGATAATCAGCGCATTATCACCATTGACGGAGGTGTTGAAATATGAAAACTTTATCACTTGATTCAACATCTGTAACCGCGTCTGTAGCCGTTACCGAAAACGGTAAAACTCTTGCCGAGAATTTCATAAATAATGGGCTTACGCATAGTCAGACTCTTATGCCCTTGGTTGAAAAAACCATTGCCGAAAGCGGAGCTTCAATAAAAGACATTGATTTATTCGCAGTAACCAACGGTCCGGGCTCATTCACAGGTGTGCGAATCGGCATAGCTTCCGTTAAGGGTATGGCAGATGCACTAGCTAAACCTTGTTTGGCGGTTTCAACTCTTGAAGCCATTGCTGAGCCACTCAAAAATGAAGATTGTGTTGCCTGCGCCGTAATGGATGCTCGTTGCAATCAGGTATATACCGCTATTTTTGAGAACGGCAACCGACTTTGCGAAGACAAAGCCGTTTTAATTGACGAATTAGGCGAAGAGCTCAAGCAATACAACAAAAAAGTTGTGTTCATCGGTGATGGCGCAAAAATCTGCTATGACAAATTATGCGGTGTTCTTTATAACGCAGAAATAGCCGACGAAAATATCCGCTATATTCACGCGTCATCAATCGGCAGATTAGCAGAAGAAAAGCTTAAAAACGGCGAAAACACAACGAAATCAGCAAATCTTGTTCCTTTTTACTTGCGTTTACCACAAGCAGAAAGAGAGTTAAATAATAAGAATTCATTGAAAAAGGAGAATAAAAAATGATAGCATTAGGTGCCGACCACGGCGGATTTGAATTAAAAGAGGCAATCAAAAAGCATCTCGACGAAAAAGGCGTAGAATATATTGATTGCGGAACTTACACAGCAGAGTCAATTGACTATGCCCCAATTGCAAAAGCAACCTGCGAAAAGGTGACAAGCGGTGAGTGTGAAAAAGCAATTCTTTGTTGCGGAACGGGAATCGGCATTTCAATGGCGGCTAATAAGGTTAAGGGTATTCGTGCCGCTTGCTGTTCAGATTATTTCAGCGCAAAGCTGACCCGAATGCACAACGACGCAAACGCTCTTTGTATGGGCGGTCGAGTTGTGGGTGTTGGCTTGGCACTTGAGCTTGTTGATGTGTTCCTTGAAACAGAGTTCGAGGGCGGTCGCCATCAGCGCAGAATTGACCAGATTATGGATATAGAAAATTCATAAAATAACTTGTAAATTTATTTTTATAGGTATATAATAAATTTAATAAAAAATCCAATTAAATGGAGGCAGTTAAAATGTCAGTAACAATTACTAACCATCCACTTATTCAGCATAAACTCACTCTTTTGAGAGATAAAAACACAGGCTCAAAAGAATTCAGAGCACTCGTTTCAGAAATTGCAACTCTTATGTGTTATGAGGCAACCCGCGATTTGCCACTTGCAGAGGTTGAAATTGAAACACCTATTCAGAAAACAAAAACAAAGGTTATTTCAGGTAAAACCCTCGCATTTGTACCGATTTTGAGAGCAGGCACAGGTATGCTTGACGGCGTATTGTCACTTGTTCCATCAGCAAAGGTTGGTCATATCGGTATGTACCGCGACCCTGAAACAGCACTTCCCGTGCCTTATTACTGCAAATTGCCTTCAGATATTGAAGAGCGTGAGGTTATTGTGCTTGACCCAATGCTTGCAACAGGCGGTTCAGCAATTGACGCAATCAGCCAGATTAAAGAGTATCACCCCAAGTCAATCAAGTTTATGGGTATCATCGCAGCACCCGAGGGAATGATGGCTCTTACAGAGGCTCACCCCGATGTTGACATTTACTGCGCAGCACTTGACGAAAGACTTAACGACCACAAATATATCGTTCCGGGACTTGGTGACGCAGGCGACAGAATCTTCGGCACAAAATAAAAAGTATAGTAGGGCGGGGGCTTGCTCCCGCCATTTTTATACAAAAAAGCAGAACTGATTTTTCAGTTCTGCTTTCACTTTTTATAACATCTTTTTATTAATCTATTTTATCATAATTCTGTGCGAGTTCTTGAGTATTATCCTTTGGAGTATGTCCGCAAATTACACAAGGATATTTTGAAATGGATTTTCCGCAAGCCTCACATATAATTTTATGTACAATCTGTTTTTCAGGCTTTTGAAAATGATTGGTTTTTGTGTTTTCTTCAATATCACAAAGCTTATCGATTATCTCGCCAAAGCCATATAATAACCAAGTCGAAATCCAAGAGAATAACGAGCCTGCTACTGCAGTTATTATGCAAAGTAATATGTGCGTATCATTAAAAAATAGACAAATTGCTCCTATAACAGATGCAATCGCACCTAAAACGAAAGTCACTTTCGCTAATATCTTTATTTTATTTCCAATGTTATCATACATAGCAATACCTCTTAATACTCAACCCTCTGCACCGCACCGTCATTTTCTCTTGACTTATCCGCAAGATAAACACATAAATGACCTGCAACTGAATCAAAAATTGAAGTACAAGCAAGGCTAGGCTTTTCACCGCGTACAAATGATACAAAGTCAGCGGCTAATCTCTCGTCGCCACCACCGTGACCGCCATATGCACCAACCATATCGCCCGTGAGCTTGAGGTCAACCTCTTCAACTTGTTTTTCATCAGTTTTTGTGGGGTGGATTTTTGAAACATAGAATTTAGCTTCTTCAAAATTACCGTAAATTTCACCTAAAGTACCGATAATATGAATTCTGCGAAGTGAGGCTGATGAGCCACCAACCATATTGTGAGTACCCGTAGCACCGTTTGCAAAGTTCACAAGCACAGATTGATGGTCAACAACATCGTTGTCGCACTTGTAAATGCACTTGCCATAGGGTGAGTCACCCTTGAGAAGATTGATTTTATCTTCAATTGTGGGGTTTTTGATGTGTTCAAGCTTGTCCCATATGTAGAATGCCCAACGCTCGGGCTGGTCAATATAAAGTCGCTTTGCAGAATAACGGCAATCCTCAACAAGAGGGCAGTCAACGAGGCAACGCTCACCCGCATTTTCGGGCGCATTTTCGGGCTTAAACTGATATTTACCGCCAAAGCTTGAAATCGCAACGGGTTTTGTGTCGCTCATCATCCACATCATAATGTCAATATCGTGACAGCATTTGGCCAAAAGCATTGAAGTGTGGCACTCTTTACTATTTGCCCATTTACCGCGAACATAAGAGGTTGATAAGTGATGATAGCTCACATGCTCAAGGGTCTGAATGTTCATAATTTCGCCGATTTCACCCTTTACGAGCCTCTCTTTAATTGCATAATAAAACGGTGTGTAGCGAAGCACATGGCAAATCATAACCTTTGAGTTGTTTTTCTTTGCACACGCTACAATTTCTCTCATTTCTTCTTCGTTAGGAGCAAATGGCTTTTCAAGAAGCATATCATAGCCCAAATTTAAAAGGGGAATAGAGGTTTCAAGGTGCTGATGGTCCATTGTTCCGTTGATTATGGTGTCAGCAAGCTTGCCGTGCTTTGCTAATTCATCAGCATCGTGAAAGCACATATCCTCTGAAAAGCCAAACTTCTCCATAACCATTTGTCGTCTTACAGGATTTGGGTCAGCAACACCAACAATTTGCAATTGTTCGGGATTTGTAATTGCAAGCTCGGCATAAATTAACGCTCTGTGACCTGCACCGACGATTATCGCTGTAATGGGCTTTGACATAAAAATCATCTCGCTAAAATGTGAATTTTCGACACGCACATTATACTCCGTAGAATGCAAAATGTAAAGCGCAAAACGAAAAATAACAACAAAAATCCTCCCTCTGATGAGGGAGGTGTATTTTGCGAAGCAAAAGACGGAGGGAGAGAAATTTTATTTCACTAATTCAATTACTCTCGAAACTGCCCCTATGTCACCGTCAATTGCAACCTTACCTTTGTTAGATGCTTCAACGAGGTCAAGCTTACCGTCAACAAGCTTTAAAAGGTTAGTGGGGTTAACAGTAACAATTGCGTGTCTGTCATAGTATTCATAGGGCTCAACGCTTACATTGTGGTCTTTAACTTCAATATAGAAAATACCGTTTACATTTTTGCCCTCAAGGTTAATCTGCAATGCAACAACACCGTCAATGCTTGAAGCGTCAACATTTTTGAATTTTGCCTTAACCTTTGAAACTACCTGCTCGTATGTCATGGTTTTCACTCCTTATTTTTGATTTCGCACAATTTTATCATAATAAAAATTTTAATGCAAATTTAAAAGTATCATTTTCCGAAGCGTAAAAACCCGCAAAAACCCTCGAAATTGGTATAAATTTACAGAAAGTCTAACAGTTTTTAATAAAAATTTTCAAAATCATATTCCCTTAATAGTAAACTCTACAAAATTTATTTTTTTCAAAAATTTATAGATTTTTAATGACAAAAATCCTTATTTGTGATACAATAAAACCATTAATATGCAGAAGTCTGCATAAAAGACGAATTGTGTTCGTTTAAAGGAGGAAAATTTATGGCATTGGTAAGAAAAGAGGCTTATTTCAACTCATCAAACGGTGAAAATTTAATCAGAACTCTCATCTGGGAAGACGATGAATTAACCCCAATCGGCATTGTTCAGCTCACTCACGGTATGGCAGAGCATATCGCTCGTTATGACGATTTTGCTAAGTTTTTAGCATCTAACGGCTTTGTAGTTTGCGGTAATGACCACTTAGGTCACGGTAAAAGCATTACCGACCGTTCTCAAATCGGCTTTATGGGTGAATTCAATGGTGATAAGCGTCTTGTTGACGATATGCACATCCTCACAAAAATTATGAAAAAGAGAAACCCTGATATTCCATATTTCCTTTTTGGTCATTCAATGGGCTCATTCTGTGCTCGTGTTTACGGCTCACATTTCGGCTATGAGCTTGACGGTATGATTCTTTGCGGAACAGGTGATATGCCCGAAATCATCAACGCAGGTGTTGATTTAATCGAAATGCTTGTTCATAAATACGGACTCACAAATCGCGTTGAAAAAATGGGCGAGCTTATGAATAAGGGATTTTCTATGTTGGGCGACGATAAAGATAATCCACTTGCTTGGCTTTCACAGAATCCCGAAAACCGCCTTGCTTATTCAAATGACGAGCTTTGCGGCTGGACTTACACACTCGCTGGCTATCGTGATATTTACAATCTTATGCGTGAGGCTTGTGACCCTGCTTGGGCTGAAAGACTCCCCGACGGACTTCCCGTAATGGTAATTTCAGGTGCAAAAGACCCCGTTGGTATGAATGGTAAAGGCGTTTTGGCAGTTGCCGACCAGCTTGTTATGGCAGGTATTGAGCCCACAACAATTTTGTATCCCACAATGCGTCACGAAATTCTCAACGAAACAGATAACGATGTTGTTTACAACGACATTCTCAAATTCTTACTCTCATTCTATACAAAGGAAGTTTAATCTTGACTAATTTTGTTAACTCAAGCGAAATCCAAAAACAAAATTTAATAGCAGAAGATGTCAAAGAATTGCTTTTACTCCGTCATAATGCACCTCCCAAAGCCTTTGTCCACACCTATGGGTGTCAGGGCAATGTTGCCGATAGCGAGCGAATTAAAGGCTCACTCTCGCTTATGGGCTATGTTATGACAGAGGATAAGGAAGAAGCTGATTTAATTCTTTATAATACTTGTGCAATCCGTGAGCACGCCGAGGACAGAGTTTTCGGCAATGTTGGTGCAATCAAAAGATTAAAGCAAACTAATCCAAATCTTATTATTGCACTTTGCGGTTGTATGATGCAACAAGAGCATATCCGCGAAAAGATTTATAACAGCTATCCTTTCGTTGATATCGTTTTAGGCACTCACGGGCAGTATAAATTGCCCGAAATTCTCAAAGCATATTTAACAAGGGGTAAGCGTGTTTTTGCCGATATGACTGAAGCTAACGAGATTGCCGAGGGTGTGCCCGCACTCCGCGACAATTCCGCAAAGGCTTGGCTACCCATTATGTACGGTTGCGACAATTTCTGTAGCTATTGCGTTGTACCTTATGTAAGGGGCAGAGAGCGAAGCCGTAAATCAGCGGATATTTTAGCCGAGGCAAAGCAGATTATCGCCGAGGGCTATAAGGATATTACGCTTCTTGGTCAGAATGTCAATTCATATGGCAAAGGGCTCGACGAAGATATAAACTTCTCAAAGCTTATCCGTCAGATTAATGACCTTGACGGCGAATTTACAATCCGTTTTATGACCTCGCACCCTAAAGATTGCACAAAAGAGCTTATTGACACAATCGCCGAGTGCGAAAAGGCTTCAAAGCATATTCATCTGCCTTTCCAATCGGGTAATAACCGAATTTTAAAAGAAATGAATCGCCGTTATACCCGCGAGCAGTATTTAGAGCTTATAAACTATGCAAAAGAGAAAATTGAGGGCTTGTCACTTACAAGTGATGTAATTGTCGGCTTTCCGGGTGAAACCTATGAGGAATTCTGCGACACATTGTCCCTTATAAAAGAGGTTGGATTTACTTCACTTTTCACCTTTATTTTCTCAAGCCGAAAGGGAACTAAAGCGGCACAGATGCCTGACCCCGTACCATATTCAGAGAAAAGCAAATGGTTTAAAGAGCTTTGCGACTTGCAAGAAAGCATCGCGGCAAACCATAGTGCAGAAATGTTGGGCAAAACCTACCGTGTGCTTTGTGAGGGCGAAAGCAAAACGCTCGAGGGCTATATGGCAGGTCGCACCGATGGTAATGTTATAATCGAATTCCCCGCAGACGACAAAAATTTAATCGGCAAATTCTGTCATGTCAAAGTGACCGAGCCGTTGAATTGGTTAGTCAGAGGAATTCTTATAAAATAAAAAATTAAAGTAAATATAAAGGAGTACAAAACAATGTCACTTGAAAAACTTACAAGAGAGCTTGGCAAAGCAATTCAGCAGGATGAAAGATATTCTGCACTTCAAAAGGCTATTGAGGCTAACGAAAAGGATACAGCCCTCAATGAGCTTATGAGCAAAATTCAGCTTATTCAGATTTCTGCTCAGCACGAGGCTTCAAAAGAGAATCCCGATGAAGGCAAAATGCAGGCATATAATGAAGAATTTCAGGGTGTTTACACAGAGATTATGATGAACCCCAATATGCAGGCTTATGAAAAGGCAAGAAAAGATATCGACGAGCTTATGAACTATCTCACAGGTATTCTTGCAATGTGTGTTAACGGCGACGACCCCGACACTTGCGACCCCAAAGCACATCAGTGCGGTGGCGACTGCTCAGGCTGTCATTGTGACTGCGGCGACGAAGGCTGCTCACACTAATTTTAATACTAATCCCTGCCTCCCTTGTCAAAGGGAGGGGGACCGCGTTAGCGGTGGAGGGATTCAAAACTTGTTTGCGAAGCAAACATATCGAGTTACGAAGTAACATATCGAGATATTGAGAAACAATATCATATCGAAAATTCCGAAAGGAATTTATATCGATAAAAAACAAGTCGATATGTGTGATAAATCACACTCGATATATTTATCTTACGATAAATTCGATATAATTTAACTCTGTTAATTTTCGATATGTTCACTTTGCGGTGAACGAGAACAAAAATTAAGCAAAGAGAAGGAATACTAATATGGCACTTTCCCCAATGATGCAACAATATTTTGAGATAAAAGAAAATTACAAAGACGCTATATTAATGTTCCGTCTTGGCGATTTCTATGAAATGTTTTTTGATGATGCTAAAAAAGCGTCAAAAGAGCTTGAGCTCGTTCTCACAGGTCGCGATTGCGGGCTCCCCGAACGCGCACCAATGTGCGGTGTGCCTTTTCATAGTGCAGACGGCTATATCGCAAAGCTCGTGTCACGCGGTTATAAGGTCGCAATTTGCGAGCAGATGGAAGACCCAGCAACCGCAAAAGGTATTGTAAAGCGTGATGTTATCCGAATAATTACCCCCGGTACAGTAATCGAAAGTTCAATGCTTGACGAGTCAAAGAACAATTATCTCGCGTCAGTTTGCGCCGCCGAAAGTAAGGTCGGCGTGTGCTTTATTGATATTTCAACAGGCGAAGTCAATCTGACAGAATTCAGCGAAAATATTGAACAACGCGTTATTAACGAAATGGGCAGATATAACCCTACAGAGATTATTCTCAATAAAGAGGTTGTGTCTTTCTTAGGACTTGCTGATTTCATTTCTAAAAAGCTTGAAGCGTCTGTTGAGTTATTAATTGAAGAATTTGAATTCGGTAATGCCGAAAATGTGTGCAAAAATCATTTTGGTACAAATGATTTGGCTTCGCTGTCACTTAATCAGCGAAACAACGCTGTTTGTGCACTTGGTGCCGCACTTTCATATCTTCGTTCAACTCAGAAGCGGGATTTAGAGAATATAAAAAATATAAATTTTTATACCGATGCAAAATATATGAGCCTCGGTATTTCTGCGGTGCGCAATCTTGAACTTTTAGAAACTATGCGCGACCGTGAGAAAAAAGGCTCACTTCTCTGGGTGCTTGACAAAACCAAAACCGCAATGGGTAAAAGAATGCTTCGTTCATTCATTGAACGCCCATTATATGATTGTGCCGAGATTTCAAAGCGACTTAATGCGGTGGACGAGCTTTATTCTAATACAGAGCTTCGCGAACGTGAAACCGAGCTTATGGTAAGCGTTTATGATATGGAGCGTCTTATGACCCGTATCGTCTATAATACCGCAAACGCAAAAGAGTTGCTTTCACTTCGCACTACTTTAGAGTGCTTGCCCGAAATCAAAGCAAATCTTTCTTCAGCAAACTGCAAAATGCTCAAATTCATTTATGAAGAAATTGACACGCTTGCTGATGTCTGTGCACTCATTAAAACAGCAATTAAAGAAGATGCACCGTTTTCAGTTCGTGAGGGCGGAATAATCAATGACGGCTTTAATAAAGAGCTTGATGAGCTTCGCGATATCGTAAACGGCGGTAAATCAGTTCTTGCAAAGCTTGAAGCCGACGAGCAAGAAAAAACAGGCATTAAAAAGCTTAAAATCGGCTATAACAAAGTGTTCGGCTATTATTTTGAGGTGCTAAATTCTTATAAAGAATTAGTCCCCGATACCTACATAAGAAAACAAACTCTCTCAAATTGTGAGCGTTATATTACCGAAGAGCTCAAATCACTTGAAACTAAAGTTCTTGGCGCGCAAGAGCGAATCGTTGGGCTTGAATACGAGATTTTCAATTCAATTCGTAAAAAGATTGCAGGGGAGTATTTAAGAACTCAACGCACCGCCCACGCAATAGCCCTTTTAGATGTGCTTTGCTCATTCGCAACAGTTTCGGTTAAAAATAATTATACCCGCCCCGACATCAACGATAAGGGCGTTATAAGAATTAACGAGGGTAGGCATCCCGTAATCGAGGTGCTTCAAAAAGGCACAATGTTTGTGCCCAATGATACAGTTCTCGATTGCGAGGATAACCGAATGGCAGTAATTACAGGTCCCAATATGGCGGGTAAATCTACATATATGCGACAAATTGCCATTATTACTCTTATGGCTCAAATGGGTTGCTTTGTTCCCGCAAAATCAGCGGATATCGGCATTGTTGACAGCATTTTCACCCGTGTTGGCGCATCCGATGACTTGGCATCGGGTCAGTCAACCTTTATGGTCGAAATGAACGAGGTTGCCGAAATCTTAAAGTATTCAACAAAGAACAGCCTTATAATTCTCGACGAAATCGGTCGCGGAACTTCAACCTTTGACGGAATGAGTATTGCCCGCTCCGTTGTTGAGTATATTGCCGACAAAAAGAAAATCGGTGCAAAAACTCTTTTCGCAACTCATTATCACGAATTGTCAGAATTAGAGGGCACGGTTGACGGCGTTAAAAATTATAATATCGCAGTTAAAAAACGCGGTGATGATATTACATTCCTTCGTCGTATTGTCCGTGGCGGTGCAGACGGAAGCTATGGTATTGAGGTTGCAAAGCTTGCGGGAATTCCCGAAAATGTAATAAAACGCGCTAAAACAATCCTTAAAACTCTTGAGCATAACGATTTAATGAAGCCCAAGGCTCAAGCTGAAATCCCCGAGCCCGAATTTGAAGAACTTCAAACATCATTTGAATCAAATTCAAGAGAATATATAATGGACAGACTCCGCACAATCGATATAAATACCTTAACCCCAATCGAAGCAATGGGACTTCTCTACGAACTCATCGACAAAGCTAAAAACTAAAAAATATTAATGTCCCACACCGCCCCATCATTGAGGGGGCGGTCACGCAACGCGTGACTGGGGGAGTTGTAGGGAAGTAACTTGGCTCCCTCTGACTAGGGAGCTGTCAACGAAGTTGACTGAGGGAGAGAAAATGAAAAAATACGAATTAAACGATACTGACAAAAAACTGATAAAAATCGGTTTAGAAGTATTAAAAGATAATTTCGATGACGGTATTTATAATCATACAGTCGGCTGTGCAATACTTTGTAAAAACGGTAACATTTATAAAGGTGTGAATTGTGACGGCTTACACGGTTCGTGTGCTGAATACATAACAATGGGGATTGCAATTTCAGCAGGTGAGCGAGATTTTGATACAATTGTAGCAGTTCACGAAAAACACCCCAATGGTGTTATATCACCCTGTGGAAATTGCAGACAAATGTTGCTTTCCTATTGCCCCGACATAAAGGTAATCGTTAACGACGAAAACGGAAATCTCATAAAAGTCGAAGCAAAAGATTTATTACCTTTTGCTTGGCAACCGTCAACTTATTAATTTGTAAATGTTGTAGGGGTCGGCGTCCTCGATGACCCACAAAAAACCACAAACTTTGTAGGGGCGGGTCTCCGTGCCCGCCCGAAAGAGAATTAAAGCGATTTGATAAACTTGATTTTGTAGAGGCATATGTATGAATATTTATAATTACGAATTTTGGAAAGCATTAGATGAACTGATGAATAATTCTGAAATTATAATAGATAGACCTAGAGGAATGGCACACCCTAAATATCCCAATTTTATCTATCAAGTTGACTATGGGTATCTGAAAGACACTTCTTCTATGGATGGAGAAGGTATTGATGTGTGGGTAGGAAGTGGCGAAAAAAAGATAGATGCGATAATGTGTATTGTCGATTTAATTAAGAAGGATTCAGAGATAAAAATACTAATTGGATGTACAGAAGAAGAGAAAACTATTATATATGAAACCCATAATGAAACACAGTTTATGAAAGGTGTTTTAATCCGTCGGTAAATACCAATTTATAAACTCACGGGCGATTCGTGAATCGCCCCTACAAAATAATTCTGCATTTTGCACTTTAAAAGAGGTGGTACCAATGGCAAAAATTAATAAACTCCCAAAACATATGGCTGATTTAATCGCGGCGGGTGAGGTGGTTGAACGCCCTGCATCCGTTGTAAAAGAACTTATGGAAAATGCCGTTGATGCCGGTGCGACCTCCATAACCGTTGAAATTCAGCACGGCGGGATTTCATATATCCGCGTAACAGACGACGGTTGCGGAATTGACCGTGAAGATGTCAAAACCGCATTCGTAAGTCACGCAACAAGCAAAATTAAAAATGCCGAGGATTTAAACGCAATTTTAACTCTCGGCTTTCGTGGTGAAGCACTTCCCTCAATCGCCGCAGTTTCAAAGGTTAATATGATTACCAAAAACGCAACCGAAGAAATGGGCACTTCGCTTGCTATCGAGGGCGGAATTATAACAGATTTTTCTGACGCAGGATGTGCTGTGGGCACAACTATGATTGTCCGTGAGCTTTTCTATAATACCCCCGCACGAATGAAATTCCTCAAAAAAGATGTCAGCGAGGGTAATTATGTGGCATCAGCGGTTGAAAAGCTCGCCCTTTCTCACCCCGAAATCAGCTTCCGTTTTATTCGTGACGGCAAGCAGGTGTTCACCACCAACGGTGACGGCAATCTTCAAAATGTATGCTTCTCTGCGTTTGGCAAAGACTTTTCAAACGGTCTTTTAGAGGTGAATTCAGCAGTTGGCAATGTGTCAGTTCGCGGTCTAGTAACCCCGCCATTTAATTGCCGTGGCTCACGCGGAATGCAGTATTTCTTCGTAAACGGAAGAAGTGTCAAGAACGGCACGATCACCGCCGCATTTGAAAATGCTTACAAAAACAGCGTTATGGTGGGTAAATTTCCCGGCGGAGTTTTATTCATCCAATTACCGCCCGCACTTGTTGATGTGAATGTGCACCCCTCGAAAATTGAAGTCCGTTTTTCTGATGAGCGCGCAATTTTTGACGCGGTTTATCATTCAGTAAAATCTGCACTCAATGAAAGCACCTCACTTAAACAAGCAGTTTTACCCGAAAAGAAACAAATCTTCAATGAGCTTTTCACAAAACCCCAGCAGGATTTCAAGCAGACTACAGTTGAAGAACATATTACATATACCGAAAAGATTTTAAAGCCCTTGTCAGCATCAGCAGATGTTTTCAAAGATGTTGAATCACCATTTGTCGCAGAAGTTGATGATGACCCCCTTAAAATCGAGTTCCCGATAATTGAAACTCCAAAAGCACCAACACCTCAACCGATTATCGAGGAAAAAACAACCATAAAAGAAGACGAAATCCGCCTTATCGGTGAGGCTTATAAAACTTATATATTCATTGAATATAACGGCACTCTTTGTGTAATTGACAAGCACGCCGCCCACGAGCGAATTCTATTTAATCAGCTTAAAAAGAATAAACAAAATAGCGGTAGTCAGTTGCTTTTAGCACCTGTGACAGTTACTCTCGGTAAAGAGGAATATGTTGCTGTAACTGAAAATCTTGAAACAATCCGTGATGTAGGCTTTGAGGTTGAAGATTTCGGCAACGGTACGGTAATTGTGCGCAGTTGCCCCATTGACCTTGATAATCAAGAAATCGCACCGCTTATTGACGAAATCGCACAGTATCTTATGAAAAATCGTCGCGATATAACCAACGAGCATCTCGATTGGATTTATCACAATGTTGCTTGCCGAAGTGCTATTAAAGCGGGGGATAATAACTCCACCGCAGAGCTTTTGGCATTGGCAAAATCAGTTGTAAATGATAACGATGTCCGCTTCTGCCCGCATGGCAGACCCGTAATGATAGAAATTTCAAAATATGAGCTTGAAAAACAGTTCGGCAGAGTATAAATTATGAAAAAAATACCCGTAATTGCAGTTGTGGGCCCAACAGCTTCGGGAAAAACCGCCTTGTCAATAAGCATTGCAAAGCGTTTTTCGGGTGAGGTTGTGTCAGCCGACTCAATGCAGATTTATGAAAAAATGAATATTGCAACTGCAAAGCCGACTGAGAAAGAAATGGAAGGCATACCCCACCATTTAATCGGTTTTCAGCCAATTTCCCAAAAATTCAGCGTAGCAGAGTATGTGCGTCTTGCCGGCAGTTGCATTGAAAAAATACACAATGAGGGTAATTTGCCCGTAGTTGCAGGCGGAACAGGACTTTATGTAGATTCACTTCTTCAGAATATTCAGTTCTCACAAGAAGACGAAAACACCGAAACACGCAAAGAGCTTACCGATATGTTCGACGAAAAAGGCTCAGAGTTTATGCTTGATTGGTTAAGAGAAATCGACCCCGAAACCGCTTCACGACTTCACCTTAACGATAAAAGCCGTATAATCCGCGCCCTTGAGGTGTATAAGCTCACAGGCAAAACCTTAACCGAGCAAAAAATCCTCTCCCGCCTTGAAGAATCTCCTTATAGAGTGCTTTATATCGGCATAAATTACCGTGACCGCAATATCCTTTATGACCGAATTAACCGTCGTGTTGATATAATGGTTGAAAACGGACTTTTAGACGAGGCAAAAGAATTTTATAATACTGATCGTGACACTACCGCTTGTCAGGCAATCGGTTATAAAGAGTTAGCGCCATATTTCAACGGCGAAAAAACTCTCGAAGAGTGTCTTGAAAGCCTTAAAATCGAAACAAGGCATTACGCAAAACGCCAACTTACTTGGTTTAGGAAAAATGAAAATATCAATTGGGTTTATCCCGATGATTATGAAAATACAGAAGAAATGTTAGAATATGTATATTCTTTAACAGAAGAATTTTTAAAGGAGGAGCAGAAATGAAAATAGACAAAAATAAAATAATTACCGCACTTTGCTCTGTTGCGGGTATCTGCATAATCCTTTATTTTGTTTATCAGATTGTGCAAATGAATTCAAATCCCTATACAACCGAATTAGCATTAGAACGCGAATTTCAAAATTCCGTTAAAACCACCGCATTCGTAGTCCGCGACGAAGAATACATCACCGCCGAAAATATGGTTGGAACAGTTGTTCCCATTGCAGAGGACGGCAAGCGTGTGGGCAGTGGTGAAGATGTTGCAGTTGTTTTTAAAAATTCAAAAAGTGCTTCAGCCTATGTTCGTATAAACGAGCTTAAAAAAGAAATCGAATATTATGAACAACTTAAAAACCGCGTGGGTGTTGGCACAAATTCGCCCTCATCATATAACGATTTGATAGATGATGCCTGCATAGATTTCATTTCGGCCTCCCGCGAAGAAATCGGCAGTGAGTTTGAAGATTCTCTTATAGATTTGCGTGATGCCGTAACTGCCCGTCAGCTTGCAGTGGGCGAAGAAATTGTGGTTGATGCCAAGCTTTCAAAGCTTCAGGCAGAGCTTGTTTCTTTACAGACTCTCGCAGAGGGCTATTCAACAGTTCAGGCTCACAGCTCGGGCTATTATATCGGCGCAGTTGACGGTTATGAAAATGCAATTGCTTATGAAGATGCAAAGAATGTTTCCTGTGCACAAATTTCTTCTTTGCTTTCTGCTGAAAAGAAAGAAACGAGCCAGAATGTAATGGGTAAATTGGTTGACTCTTTCGATTGGTATTTTCTTTGTAATGTACCGTTTAATGATTCGGGTGAAATAGAAGTGGGTAAGACCATATCTGTAAATGTACCCAATACCGCAGTTGGCACAATCAAGTGTACAGTTGTTCATAAGGGCGACAAAGACGGCGAGCAGGTTGCCGTAGTTCTTAAATGTAATGTTATGAACCGTGATGTTGCAAATCTGCGTATTGCAGAAATTGAAATCATTACCGAAGATTTCACAGGCTTCAGAATTAATAACGACGCAATCCGCGAAGAAAACGGCGAAAAAGGCGTTTATGTAATGCGCGGAAATCTTATTCAGTTCAAAAAAATCAAGATTATTTATTCAACCGAAGATTATTCAATAATCGAAAAGGTTGACGATTCAAGTTATGTCAGACAATATGACACAATAATTACACAAGGAGTTGATTTGTATGATGGAAAAGTCGTTTCTTGAGCAAAGAAAAGCAGACATAGAGTATAACCTTGATGTAATAAACGAAAAAATTGCCGAAAGTGCAATTAAGAGTGGCAGAACTCCTTCCGATGTTCGTCTTATGGCGGTTACAAAAACCGTTGACCCTATTTTTATAAATTATGCACTTGATTACGGCGTAAAGCTAATAGGCGAAAACAGAGTTCAGGAAATGCTTCGCAAAAAGCCCGATTTACATCTCGATGGTGTAGATAAGCATTTAATCGGACATCTTCAAACCAACAAGGCAGGTCAGATTGTGGGCGAGGTTGATATGATTCAGTCTGTCGACTCTCTTAAAATCGCTAAAGAAATCGCCAAGCAATCAGTTAAAAAAGGTATTGTCACCGATGTGCTTCTTGAAATCAATGTGGGCGAAGAGGCAAGCAAAACTGGCTTCTCTACATCTGAATTCTACGAGAATCTTTATCAAATCGCCGAAATCGGTGCAATTCGCGTAAAAGGGCTTATGACAATCCCGCCCATATGCGAAAATGATACAATACTTTGTAAATTTTTTGAAAATATCTACAATATCTATGTTGACATTAAGGCGAAAAAGATAGATAATATAGATATGAATGTATTGTCGATGGGTATGTCCCAAGACTTTGAACAAGCAATCTTATGCGGGTCAAATCTTGTAAGAATAGGCTCTTCAATTTTCGGCCCGAGAATATATTAAAATGCAGGAGGAAAAGCACAATGAGTTTTTTAGACAAAATCAAGAACATTGTTAATGTTGACGAGGACGGTTATTATCCCGATGACGATGTGGATTCAGGTGCATTTATGGGTGCAGATTCATATGACGAGCCCGAGCAAAGACCGTCAAGACAACCACACCGTACACAGCGCAATTCCGACCACGACAAAGTAGTTAATATTCATACAACAGCACAACTTCAGGTTGTTCTCGCAAAGCCTGAAAAGTTTGACGAGGCTCTCGGCATTGCCGATAACCTTAACGAAAAAAGAACAGTTGTTTTAAACCTTGAGTCAGTAAGCAAGGATGTTGCTCGCCGTCTTATCGACTTCTTAACCGGTGTTGCTTATGCAAACAACGGTCAGATTAAGCGCGTTGCAAACAGCACATTCATCATCACTCCTTATAATGTTGATGTTATGGGCGATTTGCTTGACGAGCTTGAAAACAACGGAATGTTTTTCTGATAACATTCATATTATTTAGAAAATTGTGCAGAATGGGAAGGATATTGTAATGCTTACACCTGATAAAATTAGAGAAAAATCATTTCAGACAACCGGCCGTGGCTCATACCGTGCAGAAGATGTTGACAGCTTTTTGAATGAAGTTTCAGCATCTTATGAGCAGATGTTTAAAGAGAATGGCGACCTTATTAAAAAAATCAGCATCCTCGCTAAAAAGGTTGAGGAATACCGTGCAGACGAAGAAAGCTTAAAGCTTGCTCTTCTCAATGCACAAAAACTTGCTGACCGCATTGTTGCAGAAGCAAAAGAAAATGCTGAAAAAGATACAGAAGATGCACGCGCAGAGGCTGCAAAACTTCGTGAAGATGCAAAGGCAGACGCTGATGAAACAGAGGCAAAGGCAAAGCGCGAGTCAAACGCTATTATCGAAAGCGCAAAGGCAGAGGCTGAAAAGATTGTCAAAGAAGCAAACCGTCAGTCAAACGAAATCCTCGGCAATATTAACCGTAAGGTAACTCACGAAACTTTGGTTTACGATATGGTTAAGAAAGAGGCTTCTGAATTCAAAGCAAAGCTTGTTGCTATGTATAAAGAGCACATCAACCTTATTAATCAGCTTCCCGAAATCGTAGACGAAGAGCTTGATAAGGCAGAGCCCGCTCCTGCAGTAGAAGAAACTGCAGAGGTTGAAGAAGAGCCCGTAGTTATCGAAGAGGCTGCTCCCGTAGTTGTTGAAGATATTGAAGAAGAAATTGAAGAAGTTGAAGTAGTTGCAGAGCCCGAGATTGAAGTTATCGACGAAACAGTTGAAGAAACTGTTGAAGAAGTAGCTGAAGAGGTTGGAGTAATCGAAGAACCAGCAGTTGAGGTTGCTGAAATCGAAGAAGTACCTGCAGAGCCCGAAGCTCCCGTTAAAAAGCCTTTCAAGCTTGATTTAAGCAAGATTGATTTTGCAGACGAAGAAGAAACTCCCGCACCTGCACCTTCAGTTATCAATAATGTTGAAACAATTGCAGAAGAAGAGCCCGAAGAAGACAAAGGCTCAATCTCATTCAAAAATTTCTTCAAGAAAAAATAAGTTTTAATCAAACATAAAAACGAGGTAATAAATGCTTCAAGTAATCACAGTAATGTCCATTGCCGTTTTGGTTTCATTGGACCAAATCATCAAATTACTTGTAATTAAATATCTCGAACCGATTGGCAGCCTTCCTTTGATAGACGGCTTTATTCAGTTGAATTACGCCGAGAACACAGGGGCTGCCTTTGGTTCTTTTAGTGGTTACACTTGGATTTTGTCTATTTTTACCCTTGCGGTAATCGTGGCAGGGCTTGTCTATATTTTAAGTGGCAAACTTAAATTCGGTGTTGAATATGTCTGCATTTCACTCATACTTGCAGGTGGCTTGGGTAATCTTATTGACCGTATTTCACGCGGATTTGTGGTCGATTATATTGAGCCCTTGTTCATTGATTTTGCAATATTCAACTTTGCCGATATCCTTGTAACCTGCAGTGCCGTTGTGCTCATTATTTGGATGCTTTACGGAATTTACAAAGACGCCAAGAAAGAAAAGGTACAAAAAAATGCCTGAGCTTTTAATTGAAGTCCCCGAGATTTATGAAGGGGAGAGAATAGACAAATTTCTTTCAGTCCTCGTTGAGAATTCGTCCCGTAATGCAATTCAAAAGCTTATTGAAAACGGTAAGGTTACAGTGAACGGCACACCTGTAAATAAAAAATATAAGGTGAGCACAGACGATGAAATCGTAATGCTGCCCAATGACTTAAAACCGCTTGACGCCGAGCCCGAAAATATTCCGCTTGATATTGTTTTTGAGGACGAGCATCTGTTAGTTGTGAATAAACCTCGCGGAATGGTTGTGCACCCCGCACCGGGTAATTATAGCGGAACTCTCGTCAATGCGCTTTTATATCATTGTAAGGACTCCCTTTCGGGTATTAACGGAATTCTCCGTCCGGGCATTGTGCACCGAATTGATAAGGATACAAGTGGTTTGCTGATTGTTGCAAAAACCGATATAGCACATATGGGACTCGCCGAGCAGATTAAAGAGCATAGCTTTACCCGTGAATATAATGCGGTAATTTGCGGGCATTTAAAAGAGCAGTCGGGCACAATAAATGCACCAATCGGCAGAAGCCCAAAAGACCGAAAGAAAATGTGCGTAACAATTCAGAATTCAAAAAATGCAGTTACTCATTATAATGTAATCGCCGAGTATGAGGGGTATTCA
Source organism: Candidatus Fimenecus sp. (assembly GCA_045594645.1). GTDB lineage: Bacteria > Bacillota > Clostridia > Oscillospirales > Acutalibacteraceae > Fimenecus. The sequence goes on along the minus strand of JAZNYY010000024.1, from coordinate 301 downwards.
CACATTTCATTAAAGCTCGAAACAGGCAGAACTCACCAAATCAGAGTTCATATGGCGCATCTCGGTCACGCCGTAGCAGGCGATTATGTTTACGGAAACGATAAAAAAAGTGCTCATCTTAACGGTCAGTGCTTACACGCAATAAAAATCGGCTTTATTCATCCCATAAGCGGTGAATATCTTGAGTTTACTTCCGATTTGCCTGATTACTTTAAAGGCTTTTTAAGTAAGCTTATAGCCACCTCAGGAGGTGTTTGAAATGGGAAATAAGGATTTATCAAACTGGCTTGTTGTGTCCGAT